>CALCSX010000035.1 GCA_937894165.1 uncultured Saprospiraceae bacterium
GCTACTTAACTCCTCAATGGTTCAAAAAAAACAAATGCCTCAGGCATCCCCGAACCGCTCCCTTCGTCCCCCCTCGAGCCGAAGGTATGCCACTTCGCTCCCCTTCGCCGCTCAACGAGCCGATAAGCGATGGTTACTGAGCGACGTCGAAGTCCAGAATCCAGAACCCAATCAACCATTCCCCAATAAAAAGGCTCTACTCGCCCCACATTCCCCTAAAGGGGACGCAGCCGCCCGCAGTTTACACAAGTTGAAAACTTTAAAATTCTAAACCGCTCCCCTTCGCCGCTCAACGAGCCGATAGGCGACAGAACTCAGAACTCAGAACCCAATCAACCATTAACCAATAACCCAATGTTCTCCCTAATCGCCTCAATCCGCGCCAGCCCATCCCGCATCTTCTTCCGCTCCACCTCCACAACATCACCCGGCGCATTCGCTACAAATCGCTCGTTAGATAATTTCTTCTCGATACTCGCGACAAAACCCTCTTGATACTTCAACTCCGCTTCCAACTTCGCTACTTCTGCTACTACATCTATCGCCCCCGCCGGAAGCAACACATGAAACTTCTGCGTACTTACGATAAAGGAAGTCTTCTGATAATTACCCGTATCGAAACTCGCATCATATATCTTCACATTCGACAACTTTTCGATCAAACCCAGCCTGCCCGCATCCCGCAGCAACTCCTCCATATCCCCATTCTCCTCATACATCACTTCCATCAGCTCCTTCATAGGTTTCTGTAACTGACTGCGAACTTCACGTAACTTGCTCACCAAGATTTTTATCTTTTCGAATGTGGTTGTTACTCCCTTCTCCCAAACCATCACCTCCGGCCAATTTTCCACTATTAGATCATTCTCTTGCTTGCGAAGCAAATGCCACATCTCCTCTGTAATAAATGGCATGAAGGGATGAAGCAACTTTAATATTCCCTCGAAATACACTATCGTTTTATCTTTCACTTCCGCACATATTGGCTCACCAAAGGCCGGCTTGATCATCTCCAAATACCAAGAGCAGAAATCGTCCCATACAAAACTATATAGCTCCTTCAAGCCTTCCGAAAGTCTGAATTTACCCATTTCTTCACCAAGCCGCTCGCTCGCCTCCTCAAAACGATGTCCAAACCACTCCACAGCCGCCCGCTCATGCACACTCGCCTCTCGCTCACTCACCTCCCAACCCTGAACCAAGCGCAGCGCATTCCATATCTTGTTGGAGAAATTTCTCCCTTGCTCGCACAACTTTTCGTCGAATAAAATGTCATTTCCCGCAGGAGATCCCGATAGAATGCCAAAACGCACTCCATCAGCCCCATATTTTCTCATCAATTCAATAGGATCCGGACTGTTGCCCAAGGATTTTGACATCTTGCGCCCCTGCTTGTCCCGCACTATCCCCGTCAAATAGACGTGTGAGAAAGGTTTCTCATCTCTGTACTCATATCCCGCCATAATCATCCTTGCCACCCAAAAGAACAAGATCTCAGGAGCCGTCACCAGCACCTGCGTTGGGTAATAATATTTAATCTCTTCATTCTCAGGATTATTGATCCCGTCGAATACACTTATCGGCCACAACCATGAAGAAAACCAGGTATCCAAGGCATCTTCATCCTGTCTTAAATCCTCTAATTTCAGTTCCGAATTCCCAGATGCTCCCCTTGCAAAATTCACCGCTTCCACCTCATCGTGTGCCACCACAAAATCATTTTCCCCCTCACCGTAATACCACACCGGAATCCTATGACCCCACCACAATTGCCTCGAAATACACCAATCGTGAACATTTTCCATCCAATGTCTATAGGTATTGATGAATTTTTCAGGAATTAATGCCACCTCTCCCTTCATCACCGCATCGAGAGCCGGACTTGCCAACTCCTTCATATTCACATACCACTGAAGCGAAATCATCGGCTCTATCACCGCCCCGGTTCGCTCCGAAGTGCCTACTTTATTTTTATAATCCTCTACCTTTTCTATTAAATCCTTCTCTGCCAATTCCTTCGCTATCGCCATTCTCACCACAAATCTATCCTGCCCCATATAATGCAAACCCTGCGCATTCAACCTGCCGTCCGGGTAGAGAATATTAATAGCTTCCAGCTTGTGTCGCTCACCCAAAACCTTGTCATTGGGGTCGTGGGCAGGAGTTATTTTTAGAGCCCCCGTGCCAAATTCGCTGTCCACATAATCATCCGTGATCACCGGCACCCAGCGATCTACCACAGGCACCAAAACCCGCTTGCCATGCAAGTGAAGATATCTTTCATCAGTTGGATTAACACAGACAGCCGTATCGCCCAGAATTGTTTCAGGTCGCGTTGTCGCTACCACTAAATACTCCTCACTGTCCTCGATCCGATATCGTACATGATACAATTTTGACTGCGTTTCCTTGTAAATCACCTCCTCGTCAGACACTGTCGTCTGCGCCTGCGGATCCCAATTCACCATTCTATTTCCTCTGTAAATCAATCCCTTTCGATACAGATCTACGAAAGTCTTAATAACGGACTCGGACATATCAGCATCCATAGTAAACTTGGTTCTATTCCAGTCGCAGGAAGCACCCAACTCCTTCAACTGTTGCAGGATTATACCCCCATGCTTCTCCTTCCATTCCCAGGCATGTTGCAGAAACTCCTCACGAGAAAGATCTGATTTTTTTCGCCCTTCCGCCTGCAATTTTTCTACCACCTTCGCCTCAGTAGCTATCGAAGCATGATCCGTCCCCGGCACCCAGCAGGCATTGAATCCGCTCATCCGCGCTTTGCGAATCAGCACATCCTGAATCGTATTATTCAGCATATGCCCCATATGCAGCACCCCCGTCACATTCGGTGGTGGTATGACTATCGTATAAGCAGGCCGCTCGTCAGGTGTAGAATTAAAGTAACCCTTCGCCATCCAGTGCGCATACCATTTTTTCTCTATCTCCGCCGCTTCAAAATGATTCGTTATTTGTGTCATCTCTTCTTTTTATCACTTATTCGTGCAAAAATAAGAATTGCTTTTGTTTATTTAGACTATACGCGTATTTTTTGGGAATGAGGGATGATTTGGGGACTACCCTTGGCTCTTTTTCCTTAATTCATTTTCATTTTGAGAAAATATTTGATATCTTATTTAGTTTTTTGTAGCCAAGGGTCGCTATGTTACGTAGCTCGCTACTCGCACGGTCCTATCGGACTGCCTTCCTTCGGTCGGCACTACTTCACAGCGCTAGTCCGGCGGGAGAGGGAGGAGACGATTATTATGGGGAGGTATTTTTAAACTTTTGAAAGCAGTCTTTCCGGAGCTAAATCAGTATTAGAGGAAAAGAAAAATATGAAGATTAATAGAAAATAAACATTTTGGATTGAAATTGATTAAACCTGAGTATTCAATACTTTATAATATTTTCCAATCTTCTCGTCCACATCCATTTTCAAATCTTCACAAATGATTTTATGAAGCAAACCATGGCAAATCATCATTGCTGTGACCCGGAATAGTAGTTAATCTGCCGTCAGGATGTTTCATTCTATGGTGGGATCCTTTGATTCTGATTGTCTCAAAACAATGCTGGCGCAAGTTTGTAACTTTTGCCTCAACTTAATCTTTTTTTATCAATTCTTTACCTGAGATAATTGGAAGTCCGGACATTACTAAGCAATTACTTCGATTTCACGAAAACCCACAAATTGATTAAGATATGCCGGTCTTTCTTACTCCAAGCAGATTTCAATGACCTCCTTGATGTTTTCAATAGCCTCATCAATATTTTTTCCATATGAGTGACAGCCTTTAAATATGGGGCAACTTACAATATACCTTCCATCTACATCAATTTCTACGATTATAGGTAGATGTAAAGAGCTAGACTTTTTTATTGATTCCATAATAGGTACTTTTTGTATTTAGAAAGTAACTTTTTTACATTTTTGTCCAAATTGTCTATTATTTGACCTTACAACGTCTTTAATTTGCATAAGATACAAATATTGTCATTAAATTTCTCAAATTTAATAATAATTGTTGAGTGAGATTCAATTTCTAACAAATCTGCATATTGAAAGCCAATAATTAATTTAAAAGTTCATGTTGTACGGTGTTAAAATGAAAACAACAACCTACAAATACGACCAACTCAACCGCCTAAAATCTATGGACGCCTGGAGTAGCTATAACTCTAACAGCTGGAATAGTGTCTCAGGCCCTAATAATACGCTCAATACGACCTATTCCTATACAGCCAATGGAAATATTACAGCTTTGAGTCGCAAAGACAACACCGGCAACCTCTTCGACGACCTCGAATACCTATACACCCCCGGCACGAACCGCCTCATCAAAGTGAGCGACAGCTCCCCCTTCGACGGTACGCAAGACGATATTGAAGACCAGACATCTAGTACGAACTACACCTATGATGCCAGCGGCAACATGATAGGTGATGCAGCAGAGGGATTGACAATAGCGTGGAACTATATGGGTAAAGTGCGTAAAGTGATAAAGTCAAATATGGATGAAATTGAATTCGGATACGACGGTATGGGACAAAGAGTGGTGAAAATAGTCAGACCCCGTAACGGGGATTACGAAACCCACCATATCTATGTCCGTGATGCTAGCGGCAATGTTATGGCAGTTAATGAATATATCAGAGTAAAAGACTATATACCGGCCGCCCCCAAAAACTTTATGGAATACAAGCTTGAAGAGCTCCATATATATGGAAGTAGTCGATTAGGACTTCTGTTAGAAGAGAAAGTATTAGAGACCAGTGGAGAGCTAGTCCAGCCTATGACCAGTACACTGGCAAAATACAGACACTGGGTCACCGGCCGCAAGCGCTACGAGTTGAACAACCATCTGGGGAATGTGTTATCAGTGATAAGTGACCGAAAAGTCGGTGTAGGGCAATTTAATACGCTCTACTTCAGTTATTATACGCCGGATATCCGGACAGCGACGGATTACTATCCATTTGGCTGGGCTATGCCGGGTAGGCAGGTGACGGGGGAATATCGATATGGGTTCGGTGGTCATGAGAAAGACGACGAAGTCAAGGGGGATGGGAATGAGTATGCTACAGAATTTAGACAATATGATCCAAGGCTAGGAAGATGGATGGTAACTGACCCGTTAGCATCGAAAGGAGCGGGCATAAGCCCTTATGCTTTTTGCTTTAATAGTCCTCTGCTTTTTATAGATCCGGACGGTGCTTGGCCTTGGCCAATTTGGACAAGAAGTTTTATATCGGCCTCAAGTGTGGCAGGGGGTATATTCAGGGGGGATGGCAGAGGACCTTCTTTATCTACAGATAGGAGTATCGCTACTTCAAGAAGTTTTGTAAGCTTTACTTTTGACCCACAAAAACAGAAAATAGTTAATACAGTTGCAGGCGCAGATCCTACTATTGTATTCCCACCCCCAGAATTAGGGCTGGGCTACAGGTTTCCTATTTATTCACAAATACCTGAACCTAAGGCAAGCTTTACTGGGGTCTCTACTGAGAAAAATGTCTTTGGCAATGATATAGGTTCCTTTGGATTTAGCTACTCTGCAAAAGATCCAGTTACGCCTGGGTTATTTACCCCTTCATTAGATGTACATTCTAATTTTACAATTACTGAAAATTTGGAAACAGGTACTTTATTTATAAATGCTAGTTTTACGGGAGATGTGTTCCCAAGTACAGAAGCATTTATTAGTGACCAATCGGGTGCTAAATTGTTTTTAGGAGCTAGGAAAGAAACAGGGGGAGTAATTGACTTATTTGGCGACAATAAGAAATCATTGTTTAATGTCAATATGCAAATTAAGTTTAATGACCAAGGAAACTTCACAGGAGTTCAAGAAGGCGACACATTAATTAGCCCTGAAGATTGGAATAAACAGATACAATCAACTTGGGACAAAGAGTAATGATTATGAAAAAAATGATAATGATAATAGTTGGAACTTTGTTGTTTATAGTTCTTGTAGCGGTAATTTGGGAATTGGTTTACTTAAAGACTGCAACAAAAGAGCAAGTATTCATATTGCCTCATAACTTCAAAGGGATTGTTGTAATTGCTTATGGTCAAAAGGATGGAATAGAAGATGTAATAGAGGAGGGGAAATTAATTTATAAAATACCACCAAGTGGAGTGCTAAAGTTAAGACGTGAAGAAGTTACAACACTATCTAAGTCTTGGTATTATTTTGTGGATGAGCAAGGGAAGCGAACGACAATTGATTATTGCTTTCCACCTTGTGAAGAAATGAAAAATAACCCTGATAAAATTTTTTCTTACGGAAGTGGAAATATGACATTTTATGACGAGAAACCTGAATTAAAAACATCCATTTTTTTAATTGGTACAAATAAAGACACAGATAGTTTATCAAGGGCAGTAGAAAAAATGAATGCTACAGAATTAGTTAAGAATGGTAAGTAATCCAACACCTTAGGCATAATGACGACTATAAAGAGCAGGTTACGACTTGTTCATGTATCCTAACGCTCTGACGTCGGAGCGGTAATTTGTGGTATCACTAAGAAAAGAAAAAGATAGTTTTCCGAGGAATCAAATGTAGGGATCAGTTAGTCGGTTGGAAAGAATTGATACTATTGCTGACAATTAGTTAAAGGGTTAAAATTCATTATCTCACATAATACTCTGGAACTTAGTTTGCTTGATAAAGGCGTCTAGTAGAGCGAAGACGTGTTGTTTATCGTTATCTTTTAGTTTTTGTATGTCAAGTACTCTGTTAAGGATATTTTTTTCCAGGAGAGTACCGGTGGAACCGACGAGGTAATCCAGAGACACTTCGAGCGCTACTGCCAGTTGGAGAAAGTCATTCGTTAATTTATTTTCTCCAAAATCCCCTATTTCTCACCCTTTTTCCTTATTTTACTTCATAAATAACCTTTCAGTGACTGACAGCTCTCTTAAAAAGTCCTTTTTCGAACATTTTCATAACTTTTCCGAAAATGGCATGGGCCAGCGTGTCGTGAAGATAGACCGACCGGCACAAGGATCACATGAGACCCAGACGATCTACATCAGAGATGCCAGTGGCAATGTCATGGCAGTATATGAATATATCGTTCAGAAGCCCGGAGGAGTCTTTGATCCGAATGCCTTCATGGAGTACAGACTTGACGAGCTACATATTTACGGCAGTAGCAGGTTGGGACTATTGCTTGTGGACAAGGTACTGGAGTCGAATGGGATGGCTCACCGCTCTATGCCTGCCACCCTGGGTAAGTACAGCCACTGGATCGCAGGTAACAAACGCTACGAACTCACCAACCACCTCGGCAATGTCCTCTCTGTGGTCAGTGACCGGAAGATAGGCCACTCTCAGTTCAATACACTCTACTTCAGTTATTATACGCCGGATATCCGGACAGCTACAGATTATTATCCGTTTGGCTGGGCGATGCCGGGTAGGCAGGTGACGGGGGAGTATCGTTATGGGTTTAATGGACAAGAAAAGGTCGATGAAATATCCGGAGCTGGAAACCACAACACAGCTATGTTCTGGGAATATGATACCAGGACGGGAAGAAGATGGAATCAAGATCCCAGACCTAATCCGTCTATAAGTAACTATGCAACTTTTGGGAATAATCCGATTATTTATAGTGATTTATTAGGGGATACGCTTCGTGCTGTAAATGAAGTTTCAGCTGAGAGATCTCTCGGTATTTTTCACAATTCATTTAATTCAGTATCTATTGCAAGATCTTTATTTAGTTTGGCCGAAGATGGAATTACTTTTAATTCTATAAATAAATCTGACATGAGAAAAGCTATGGGTTCTTTAAGCGCAGATGAAAAAATCTTATTTAGAAATTATGTGTCATTAATCAATGAAGATAATACAAATGTAATTGAGGTAGTTAAGTTGGGAGAGAGCCTTAGTGGGTATGGCAGAAATGTTCCTGATTTTCCGAAGAATGCAAATGATTTAAATATGGAATCTGCGGGAGGGCAATTTGGTCAAGCATACTATGATGGTAATATTGTCAAAAAAGGGGGAGATGGTCATTATGTTGGAATAGTAGAAAATGCAACGAGAGTTGTAACAGGTTATAGCGATGGTGTATTTAGACCTTCTCTCCCAGGCGAATTAATGGCACACGAATGGGGACACGCTATGGGGGCTAGAAAAGGGCGCAATCATATGGATTCATCTATCCAAATGGGGAATGCTTTTCTAAGAAGTAAAGGTTTTCCCTATTTTAGAAAAGATCATGGCGACAATGTACATTCAAAGGGATTTGATCCAAATAGTTGGAATTTGTTTATTAATTTTCGATAAAAAAGTTTTCGATGTCATTATATGAAACTATTTTTAAATCAACAATTTTTATTTTAATATTTAACAGTTGTGGAAATTCACAATATAAAATTGAAGAAAGTCCCAAAGCAAATATAATTTTGAGTGAATTACGAAATGAAGTTATAGAAGTTGATTCAGTTTTAATTAATGGAATAATTCCAATCGTATGCACCTTAGATTCAGCAATAATGGCATTCGGTGATACATTGCTCTCTTATCAAGATTATAGATTCCCATACTTTGATCACACCGATACGCTTAATAATAAGCCAAATACTATTTTCGTATTTCAAAGCGCAGTTTTTCGAGAATGGAGAAATGGTAAAGTAATATTATTGAAGTTGAATTTTGAAGATGGAAATTATTTGTCGTATTCCAATAAAACAATAAGTCAAAAATTATCAAATTTTAATATTGCTGAAGAATTTCCAAATTCTACAAAATTATCAATGATAGATTATCTTGATAATAATTCCGGTTCAAATGCCATTACTTCTATATTAGAAATCAGAGCGACAAATAAGGTTTTTGAATATTCAAAAATGAAATGGAAATTTATTTTCCAAACAGGAATTTTGAATTCAGTTGAATTTTATAATATTCGACAATGATTAATCGATGATCTGCCCGGAAGCTTCAATCTCCGATATCACTGAGAAGAGAAAAAGATAGTTTTCCGAGCAGTAGGATATCGGGGTCTGTTCGCAGGCTGTCCACGAGATGTCGCCACTGCTGACAAGTTTTTAAATTGAGCATTTTGAAAGGTTAAAAGTCGTTCAATCACTAATAATACTCTCACATAATACTCTGGAACTTAGTTTGCTTGATAAATGC
>CALCSX010000036.1 GCA_937894165.1 uncultured Saprospiraceae bacterium
AGAGAGAGAGAGAGAGCGTGTGTTGAAGATAATATCTTCTTCAAAGTTGGTGAGTTTATCATAATATTTACAAGTTTTGGTGACGAATCCAAGGTAGCTTTCCGAGAATGGGGTGAGTCTCTGACCGTAATATTTTCAAATATACAATTTACTTTGTAAATAAGGGATTGCGATTTAAAATAATTTTAAATTTTAACATATTACTAATATTCTACACACAAGAATTTAATGTTTGTCAAGTATTCTATTGATTTCACTGCTAATAACCAATTTAATATAATTCTAAAGTTTTCTGCTTATGTATTAAATTATCCTTGGCTCTAGTCTTGTCGACATCCTTTACTAAAAGGTGAAGCAACAATAATTTAAGGTAATTTAAATGCTTAATGAAACCCATCATGTCACTTCACATCTCAATTGTTTCAATACATTTCATCTGATCTCACAGGCTTAAAAATATTTGAAAATATAAAATCTCTCGACCTCAGAAACCCGCATTAGGGGTAGTAGCGGACACGACCGGCAGCGTATTTGGGCGGCGGAAGTAAAGCGGATGACCCGACGCCAGTCAGGCTCATGGGCAGGATTGGCGGAATGCCCTCTTTGAGCTGCTAGCTAATATTATGTAGTCACAAGTTACAAACTTGCGCCAGCAGTGTTTAGAGAGTTTAGAAGTTTAGAATCTTGTTCAACTAAACAACGAAGTGCTCAACAATAAAGTGCTAAACAGTGAAACGATAAACTGTTATAGGTTTATTGAGTTTATAGGGTTTATGGAGTTTATAACCTTGTTCTAATAAACAATGCAATGATAAACATCGAAGGGATAAACAGTAAAACGATAAACGGCGAAGCCTAAAATAAACAACGAGTGCTCAACAACAAAGTGCTCAACAGTAAAACGATATACTATTATGTAGTCACAAGTTACAAACTTGCGCCAGCAGTTTATGGATTATCTACCTAACCATTTTCTTCGCAATATTTAACAATAAATTAACCCCATAACCCGTAGCCGAGCGTGAAGAAGCATACTCTGATCCTTTGAATGCCACCCCGGCAATATCCAAGTGCGCCCAACTTGTATGTCCATCAATAAATGATTTTAAAAATAAGGCCGCATCGATAGCACCATTGATAGGTTTTCCACTGAAATTAGCTAGGTCGGCAACATCTGACTTGAGCGCAGTTTCATATTCTTTCCACAATGGTAAAGGCCACACTCTCTCTCCAGTTATATTTCCGGTTTCTTGAATGATTTCACTCAGGCTTTCGTCATTTGAAAATAGTGCCGCACACTCATATCCGAAAGTTCTCACTGTAGAACCGGTAAGTGTCGCCAAATCAATAATATGATCCGGATTAAACTGTTCTTTCAAGTAAAATAAGCCATCCGCTAAAATCAAGCGCCCTTCAGCATCTGTATCGATAATTTCTATTGTCTTTCCCGATCTGGAGGAAATCACATCTCCCGGTTTAATGGATTTAGCATCCACACAATTTTCCGTTAGCGGAACAATTACAGTTAAATCTATGTCCAGCTCCAGGTCAGAAATCACCTCCATTGCTCCGATCACTGCTGCAGCTCCTCCCATATCGCTCTTCATCATATGTAAATTGGCCGAAGGCTTTATAGAAATCCCTCCCGTATCGAAGGTCACACCCTTACCAACCAAACCCAAATGTTGCGCTCCTTCCTTTCCACATCTATATTTCATCACTACCATGACAGGCGGATGCTCACTTCCCCTTCCTACTGCTTCCAAAGCAAATAATCTCTCTTCCACAATTGCTTCTCCCTCGATGACTTCGATTTCTAGCCCTCTTCTCTCACTCAGTTCAACGCAATATTCTTTTATTTTCTGAGGAGTTTTAAAATTCGAAGGCGCATCGACCAAACGCATAATTCCCATCTGTACTCTCGCTAAGCTTTCTGCTTCATGGATTATTCCGGCAAGCTCACCTTCATTGATCCCCAGTTGAATATAAATATTTAGAATCTCCTCATTTTCTTCCTCTGCCTTGCCCTTCCAATCTGAGACCTTGTAATCCGATAAATAGATCCCTTTAACCGCATTTTTCACTAATTGCTCCGAAAATCTTTCTTCAACCTGCGAAAAATCAATCAGAATGTTTTTCTCCAATAAGTTGTTATGTTGGAAAATAAAAGACCTGAATATATTTTCAATAGAATGGCTTTCTACAAATTTGCCTAAAGACAGAAAAATAATATTTTTATCTGAACCTTCGAAAAACAGGGTCGACCCGGTCTTTTCAGAAATATTTTTAAGTTTTGCGATGGCACTTTCAGAAATATTGATATTGCCTCCATCAAAATTATTATCTATCAGCTTTACAATGGTATAGCTCTTCAAATTTTCCGGAAATTGCTGAGCAGGAAAAATTTTCTTTATCATTAATATAATTTTTGATTTGTAAAAAACAGCCACTCTATCGCCTTGGGAAACTCCGCACCCCAGTAGCTCTCACTATGTTTGCCCTCGGGATCTAGAGAAAGTTTGAAGTTAAGTTTTTTTCTATCCGCCCCCTTGCTTTCCATAGCTTCTTTAAATTTCCGAACATTGGGAACCATATTCTTACTTTCAGCCCCTCCGGCGTACAAATATATTTTGGTTTCCAAAACCATTTGAAATTGTATGGCTTCGAAATAAATATTTCGACTCACCCACAGTGATGGTGAGAAAATCATTAACTTTCCAAAAATATCGGGATGAATTATTCCTGCATAAATACTTATTAAACCACCCATCGAAGATCCACCAATTCCCGTATTGGCACGATCCGGCAAAGTCCTAAACTTCTTGTCAATGTCCGGTTTTAATGTTTCAGTGATGAATTTGACATAATTGCGTCCTTCTGCGGAAATTTTACCACTGTATGGCGTAAATTCTGTAATTCTATCCACCCCTCCATGGTCTATGGCTACAATAATTACATTTCCCACGCCGCGCTCAGCTAAAACGGCCAACTTCTCGTCTATCGCCCAGGAGCCAAAAGGTGCGTACTTATCAAATAAATTCTGACCATCCTGAAGATATAACACCGGATATGACCAGTCCGTAGTTTCATAATTATAGGGCAACAGAATCTGAATTCTTCGCGCTTTTTTTAACTGTGGTATATAATACTCCTCTGAAAAGACTTTCCTTTCAGGCAAATAATATGATAAAAAGGATCTCCCTTCATCAGCCCAGCGAGGCACCTGATCGTGGTACTCTCTTATTTTTTTCTCCCAAACTCTATTAGGTACTTTATTCCCGTAATAATCGCGCTCAACATCTCCCCAACCTCCTCTTGTGTACAAATATTCACCCTGAAAACCGTCTTCTTCATCCAATTCTACCTCCAATGCATAAACTCCTTCTCCCACAGATTTCATCTTATAGGCAGATTCATAGATCTTCCATTGATTGAAAGATCCGGTCACATAAATGGAGGATTTGTTACTATCATTGGTATGACAATAAAATCTTATTTTCGTTTTAGCAGCTACCTGCTCATGTGTTTCAGATCCCATTCTAATTCCTTAATCATTTACCTTGTAGGATTAACTTTTATTTTTAGTTGTCGTTCATACGCTTTCTGAAAGGGTGCAAAATTAAATTATAAAGAACATAAACTACCATTGCCAACCATACACAAGCATGCTTCTCAAATATATAAAAAACTATTAAACTTAATATAACAAGACCTGCCCCTATTTTACTTCTTTTATCAGCACTAAATGATTTGAGGGAGAAGAATTGAATGGAGGAATTTAGTAACAGAAAACTTAATATAGGCACTAAATAATACAACCAGGTAATTGATAAAAACCCAAGAGCAATAAGACTACCATTGTGAAAACCCCACAACAAACCGGTTATTAAAATGGCGTTGGCAGGGGTTGGTAAACCCTCGAAGGTCAATGATGAGGACTTTTGATTAAAAATCGCTAGTCGCAATGCACTTCCTCCCGCTATTAAAAATGCCGGAATCAAGAGCCATGGCAAATCGGCGTGCGGTATGTTAATAAATAATAATGCCGGAGCCACCCCAAAAGTAACCAAATCAGCTAATGAGTCGAGATCTTTCCCAATATTGGAGCTCACTTTCAACAATCTGGCAATCGCTCCATCAAACACATCAAAGATTCCTCCCAGTAAAATTAAGAGAGCCGCAGTATTAAAGTCGTTGACGAAGTAAATGGCACCAATACCACAGAATAGATTACATAAAGTCAGAAAATTAGGTATATGTCGCAAATCTTATTTTTTCCACAATTTATAAAAAATAAATCTTCATTCACCTTTCCTTGGAATTTTCATAGTACAAGATTGATATTAGAAACTATTTATTTATTGAATTATTCAAGTAAATTAATCACTTCAAGTGACTTAATTGATTTTCAAAATTTTAAATTTTAATCAAATGTGTCAAAATTTTAATCAATGAGTTTAAGCTTTTGAATTAGATTGTTAAACAAAATCAATGCGACTGTGTTTCGAAATCTATTGACTAACTATAAATAATGAAATCATGAAATTTAATTTACTCTTTTTTGCGATGATGTTGAGTCTATCGACATTATTTTCGCAGAACACAGTCTACAATGTAATTGAATCATCCCCCGATCATAATGTTTTAAAGACAGCCATTGATGCTGCAGGACTTGACATAACTCTACAAGGAGATGGTCCCTTCACTGTTTTTGCCCCTACGGATAATGCATTTGCAGCACTGGATCCAACAATTTTGAATGAAATTATTTCTGATCCTAAAGGTGCTCTGGTTCAAGTTCTTCTGTACCATGTCCTTGGTAGTTATACTCTAACGACTGATTTAACTGATGAATTGGAAGTGGAAACATTAAATGGACAGACCGTTCTAGTTACATTTGGAGGAGGTGAGATTTTTATCAATAACGCTCAAATTACTATTGAAAATAATATAGAAACTGACAATGGGGTTGTACATGTTATTGATGCTGTCTTGTTGCCGGAACTATCCTCCGGAGTAACTATAGCTACAATAATTGAAGAATCTCCTGATCACGAGATTTTGGAGGACGCATTAATAGCTGCTGAATTATATGATATTCTAAATGATGAAGATGCTGGTCCATTTACAGTTTTTGCTCCTACAGATGCTGCTTTTGATGCATTACCTGACGGATTATTGGAGCTTTTATTAGAAGATCCTACCGGTCAATTGGCTGACATACTTTTATATCATGTTGTTGAAGGCGCTGCTACGTCCGGCGATTTGTCAGATGGACAATTTTTATATCCAATGGGGGGTGGTGTATTAACCATTACAATTGATGCGGGAGATGTATTTGTTAATGGCGTACAAATTACTGTTGCTGATATCGAAGCAAGTAATGGAGTGGTGCATGTAATAGATGCTGTTTTGATCCCTACTCCTTGTCTGCAATTTTTGCAACAATGGGCAGATTTTAACAACATATTCGGCGGAGCGCCTAGCCCTGATGAAGAAGGCAACTGTGAAACTTTTACTATTACAGATTTTGAAGTATATGCAGGGGAATTATATGTAATCGACAATTTTATTGAGGGCGTTGAATATACCTTCTCAATTTGTGAAGGTGAAGGCGCCGAAACATGGCCGTCGGACCTTACCATTTTCACCGCAGAAGGTCAATTAGTAGATTTTGTACTCAACGATTGCAGTATAAATTGGATTAGTCCTTCAAATGGAACTTTCTTTATAGGTATAAATGATTCTGAAGCATGTGGTGCTGAAACAACAAATTTTGCTACAAATAACGGTAACCCTTCATTAACTTGCCAAGGAGAACCTGTTATGACAAACACTGTATTCGATATCATCCAAAACAGTGCCGATCATACCACTTTAACTGCAGCTTTAGTAGCAGCGGACCTGGATACAACTTTAATGGGTGCCGGACCTTTCACTGTTTTCGCTCCTAATGATGATGCATTTGATGCATTGCCTGATGGCATGTTAGAAGAGATTTTAGAGAATACAGAATTACTTACTTCAATCCTATTGTATCACGTTGTTTCAGGAACAATTTTAGAAGGTGACCTTAGCGATGGACAAGAGTTAATAACACTCTCTAATGGAGATCAAGTCACAATAACTTTCGATAATGGCGGCGTATTTATTAATAATGCCGAAATAATAGTTACAGATTTAATGGCTGACAATGGTGTTGTTCATGTGATAGATGCCGTACTTAATCCCGATGACGTTTCTGTTAACAGAAGAAATATAAGTAACGATTTGAAATTTTTCCCTAACCCTGCTACCCACGAAATATATATCGAAGGTTCAGATTTCGGAATGGATTCTACCTACGAACTTCATGATTTGAGTGGTAGAATATTAAGAACAGGAAATCTTACTCAAGGACAAGCAATTTCAGTAAATGGATTGTCTGCAGGCTACTACACGATTACGATTAAATCAGAGTCAGGTGTAAGAGTTGGTAAATTTTCAAAAATATAGAAAATATCTAATTTAAGTTTTTTAAATTGGTTAAATTGGCTGCCTGAAATGAAACGGGCAGCCAATTCTATTAAAATAGAAACATTTACCTTTTATTGTAAATCAACAA
Source organism: uncultured Saprospiraceae bacterium (assembly GCA_937894165.1). Lineage (GTDB taxonomy): Bacteria > Bacteroidota > Bacteroidia > Chitinophagales > Saprospiraceae > CALCSX01. The sequence continues at coordinate 6,605 of CALCSX010000036.1, forward strand.
GGTATATAAAAATAAATTTGTAATGGATCTTCATGAAATGAGAAAAGAATACCTCAAAGAAACCTTAGAAGCTGAGGATCTTTCTTCTGATCCCTTCGAACAATTTGCTGAGTGGTTTCTACAAGCTCAAATGACAGAAAACCGGGAAGTCAATGCCATGGTTTTATCGACTGTAAGCGATTCCGGACAGCCGTCTTCACGAGTTGTATTATTGAAATCTGTCGATGAAGGTGGATTTGTCTTTTTTACGAATTATGATAGCAGGAAATCTAAGGAACTTCAGGCTAACCCTAAAGTAGCTCTGGTTTTTTGGTGGTCCTCGCTGGAACGTCAGATCCGTATTGAGGGTGAAGTAGTAAAAATTTCAGCTGATAATTCAGATGAATACTTCAATAGCAGACCTTTAGAAAGTAGAGTTAGCGCTATAGCATCTCCTCAAAGTCAAATTATAAAGGACAGGGCAGAATTAGAGGAACTTTGGGCGAATGCCAGCAAGAAAATTAATGATGTTGGGCAGATAGAAAGACCGGCAAATTGGGGAGGCTGGAAAGTTATTCCCTCGAAATTCGAATTCTGGCAGGGGAGATTTTCAAGACTGCACGACAGGTTTAGCTATTCTCCTTCAGTTGGAAATTCATGGAAAATTGATAGATTAGCTCCTTAAAAGATAAATTATGGCTTTAATTTTGCCTTGCAATGGCATTTCACCCACTTTTGGGAAAAATATCTACCTTGCCGACAACGCCACTGTTGTTGGTGATGTCCAAATGGGGGACGATTGCAGTGTATGGTTTCAAGCGGTAGTGAGAGGAGACGTGCATTATATTAAGATGGGAAACAAAGTGAATATTCAGGATGGAGCGGTAATCCATTGTACTTATCAGCAAAGTCCCGTCAATATTGGCAGTAATGTTTCTATCGGTCATAGAGCCATCGTTCACGGCTGTACTATTATGGACAATGTATTGGTAGGCATGGGCGCAATCCTCATGGATAATGTAATTGTCCATCCCAATACGCTAATAGCAGCAGGCGCTGTGGTATTAGAAAATACAGTCTGCGAATCCGGATACATCTATGCAGGTGTGCCGGCAAAAAAAGTAAAACAAATTTCTGAAGAGGTTTTTCAACATAATATATCCAGAATAGCTGATAATTATATCAAATATGCTTCCTGGTTTAAATAACAATACTACTCAGGCAGATGCTTTCAAAAGATAAAAATGATTTATTTTTCGTCAGACGAAGATACTTTTGGAGTTAATAGTAGCTCTATTGACTAGAAAAGAGATGAAGTTTCACGGAAAATAAAAATTTTTAGATCGAAATAGATCGCCCCTGAAAAGTTACAAATAATAAAATATGAGTCTGAGTTTTGAAAATGCTTATATCAAGTCCATCTGTATCCACAAAGTGGGAAATATCAATACAGATGACCATCTTTTCCTGTCGAATAATTTTATAGTTCTTGACAATCAGGATATCGAAGAGCTGGTAATAAAATATTTCAGCAAGCCATTCGGCAAAAACCCTATCAATTTTCACTTCAAGAACATCGAGCACAACCAACTTTATAGCCGAACAGCTAAACTCTTGACTGAAGATGATAATTTTGTGAGGTATAGCCAGGAAATTGCTAAAAATCTTCACGAAGCATGTGACCATCCCGCCATCCCTTTAGGTGATTTTATTATCATTAAATTCGGAGATATTCTTTTCGAAGAACAGTTGATAACGGGCTTGGGGCTATACAAATGTGACAATAAAGACACCTTCTTAAAGATTTCCGGGGCTGCTCTCGGCAATACTTCTATGGAATTTGAAGAAGGAATAAATCTAAACAAGCTCGACAAATCTGCGCTTATCCTGAATGTCTGCGAAGATGAAGGATTTGTAATTTATACCAGCGACAGCAAGTCTTCCAATGAAGCTGCTCAATATTGGAACAAAAGTTTCCTCAATCTGGAGCCTTATAAAGATGACTATTTCAACACTTTGAACACCTTGGAACTATGTACTGAATTTATCAATTCAGAGTCCCAACGCCACCCGCAGGAAGCCAAGACAATGCAGGCCAAACTATTGGCTAAATCCGAGGAATATTTCCATAATAAAGACAACTTCAATCACGAAGAATTCGGATCCTACCTCTTCGATGAGGATGCCCCGACGAAGGATTCCTTTTACGCCTACCTTCAGGAAAGTAATGAAGATCTGGTCAATGCCGAAAATGTCAAACCGATCGCGATCGATGCCTTGAAAAAAGGCCAAAAATATTTCAAAAGCGTCTTAAAGTTAGATCGATACTTTCACGTCTATGTCCACGGGGGCGGCGAAAGAATGGAAAAGGGTTTCGATCCCGCTAAAGGCATGTATTTCTACAAATTATTTTTCGAAACAGAAGATTAGAAATTTCCTAAAAAGAAAAAGTCCCGAAAGCAAATGATCTCGGGACTTTTTTTTGTGTGCCGTGCATGGTAATCGACTAGGTGGTGAGAGTCCACTGTGGGGGTATGTAATCGCCAACCACTAGCCAAGAGCAAGGGTGTCCA
>CALCSX010000037.1 GCA_937894165.1 uncultured Saprospiraceae bacterium
AGAACCTAGAACAGCGAAGCGACAGAACGGCCGAAGGCCTCAGAACGCCGAAGGCTCAGAACGGCCGCTAGGCCTAAATCTTGACCACCTTCCCCACATACACCTCTCCTCCTACCCACACCCTAATCATATACACTCCTCCCTGCAATCCCCTCACATCTAATCTCTCCGATTCCAACACACCTATCCCTACCCGCTGACCTGATATACTCACGATCTCATATCTGCTACCCACTAGCTCTGTGCTGATATACACTTCCTCTTGAACTGGATTCGGGTAGATCTCCAATTTTCGTATACCGCTTATCTCCTCTTCCACACTTGTCGTACCGCTCTCCACTTCCATACAGAATTCATCCGAGCCATAAGCACTGCTTGCTGTCAAACATACCTCATAGATTCCCTTCTCCGCATACACATGCACAGGCATGGCTTCCTCTCCTGTCTGCCCATCTCCAAAGTCCCAGCTCCACTCTGTCGGAGTATAATAAGTCAAGTCAAAAAATCGTACCGTATCGCCCCTCACCTGATAATTCCACTTGGCATATGGAGCCTTTCCCATATCGAGGGTATCGCAGGGTGTGCCGGGCATGGCTGTGACGTGGTAATTCGGGAAGAGTGGGATGCCAAAGTTTCGTATCTTAGGAACCCGAAGCCCATAATACTCAAAGTCTGCTGCTTCTCCTTCCAACTCAGGATAATTAATTACATGATAATGGGTAGTAGTGGTAGTTGATCCCACATATATTTTACCATCGGGAGCTCTGGTCAAATGCCAAACTCCAGTTCTGCTTTCCCAATAATCTGTTGCTAAAGTATAATCAAAATTAATTACAACTTGCCTGCTCGCCGCAATATCCTCTGCTTCTAAGTCATACTGCCAGATATCTGAAGTGGTATCTACCAAATTTAACTTGTCGGCATGATAGAGATATCTTCCACTATGGGAAAAAGTCACTCCTCCTGAGTAAGTCCTTTCTATCTCAATATAACTGTCAGCCCCGAAATACCCGTTGCATCTGTCAAAATCGAATAAATATATCCTGTTTACATCATAGGCGTTAATGGCAGATAACCTGTTCCCTTTGCTATTAAAGCTAACTTGATCGAAAATAGTAATCGAGGTCCTTCCGTTATTATTGATAAAATACTCATCCCATAAAGTAATATCCTCCCCATCCCATAGATACACTAATAATCGTGGACTTTCTCCTCGACTTATTGGTACAATTATCCACCAATCTCTTCCATTCCCATGGCGGGTAGCTGTTAATCCATAACTAAAATTAACATTCTCTTCTACTTGACTTGCTATTAATTGATTTTTGATATTTACTTTCAAACCCTCCTCCCCTTCTTCTATTTCTGTATATAAAAAAGCATCAGGTTCCGCCATCACGTCTTGAGTAATCATTCTGTTCATGTGAAATAAGCCAAGTTTTTTATTGTCTTGTGGGTTTTGCAAAAAAACAGATAACTGCCATCCAAATAAAGCATCTTTCTCACCTTCGCAATAAAATGGATATAGATGACTGGGACCATTAATTGATTCCCCGTTTTCCACCGTCTCATGGGTGATCCCATCTATCACTCTACAACCATTTGTATAAGTGATGATCCCCGTTTCTGAAGAAATGGAACTATTGTAGGCACGATTGTCCACTTGAAAATGCCCCGTATCAATTTTTACGACATTGTCTCTCTCAAAATTAATCAAATTATACCCATGTAAAGGGTGAGTCCCTTCACCAATTAAATAGCCCACTATCCAATATTTATCTTCAAATTGACAATAAGATTTTACTGTCAGGATTACTAATATAATTGGTATTATAAATACTTTTTTCACAATTAATTTATTTTAAAAAAATCAGGGTAGATTCTTATCTACCCTGATCTATTTCTATTTTACAATTATAACTTTCTTATTCTCTACATTCCCATCCTGATGATAGACTTGAAGATAATAGATACCTCCATCCGGTAAATTCATCTCTAGTCTACTACCTTCTCCTGCTTCTAATACTCTCATAAGCTTCCCTTCATTCGATAGCACTTCTATCCTTTCACTTCCTTCAGCTAATTCAATAGTGATGTTTCCAGAACTTGGTATTGGATATACTTTACTATTGGACACAAAAGGTTTGTCCTTCTTCAATGGTGGACTCGTGTCCGGTTCACACATAGAAAAATCTTCATAAGATAATGGATATTCTTCTCCAACCAAGCTACGAGCTATATAAACAGCTTCACCAAATTCATAAGGGCAGGATAGGGCGATATCCATGATGTCATCATTTAAAATATTATACAAAATTTACTTCAATATTACAAAATATGACATTTACACTAATTCTTCAAATAATCTTACTATTAATTAATAGATTTTTGCTTTTAGGAGATTATTTTAGCTAACGAACGTTCGTTAGGCAAAATAATCAATCTTCAATCCTCATCCATTGTCTGAACCAGGATTCCCTTGATTTCAGGATGAGAATGATTTTATTTTCATTGTCGAAATCGTTGTAAATGTGAAATATCATTTGTTATAAAAATATATTTCCAAGAAATATCCCGATTTGCGAAAATCGTAGGATCCTACGTAAGATGAGACGTAGGATCCTACGTCTCTACGGACATTATTTTTTCAGGTGTGATTTAGGGTGAAATTTGACATTGTGGCATTTTCGAAGGTTTTTCGCCATTTCCGGATCTTCCGAAAAAGCCTAAATCCACCCCAATACCTAGAACCTGCCCAACGTAGAACGGCCGATAGGCCTCAGAACCTAAAACAGCGAAGCGACAAAACGGCCGATAGGCCTCCCTTACCCTTCCACCGTTGCCACCTTCACCTTCTCAGACAATACCCACAAAGCCATAAATGTAATCAATCCATTAAATGCCAGAATAAGGAAGCCGAACTCGAAGCCGCCCAACCATGCCTTGGAATTATAATCCAATAGGGCGCTGAGAAGCGGTGCCACCAAACAGACCACAGGAACCCATCTGTCTTTCACAATTCGACGGGTCAAGATGCCAAAGGCAAAGAGTCCAAGCAGCGGTCCATAGGTGTAGGCCGCAATCTTGAAGAGGATGTTGATGACGGAATCATTGTTCCAATAATAGAAAAGTAATATAACAAGAAAGGTAAGCACTGAAAATCCGATATGAACTGCTATCCTTATCTGCTGCGATCTTGCTTCGGTGATGTCCTTTCTCCTTTCAAAACCCAGGAAGTCAACACAAAATGATGTTGTCATCGCCGTCAAAGCGGAATCTGCGCTTGAATATGCCGCCGCTATCAATCCAAGGATGAAAAATATAGCTAAAGTAGGTGAAAAATAGTTCAAAGCCAGGGTGGCGAAAAGCTCATCTCTATTGGTGGGGATATCGATGCCCATTCGCTTGGCATAAATGTAGAGTGCAGCTCCGAGTGCCAAAAAAAGTAAGTTGACTATCACAAAAACAACTGAAAATGACAGCATGTTTTTTCGGGCATCTTTGATGTTCTTACAACTGAGATTCTTCTGCATCATATCCTGATCCAAGCCCGTCATAACGATGGTGATCAGCACTCCGGCAATGAATTGCTTGAAAAAATTATTCGGATCAGACCAGCCTCCCTCGAAGAAGAAAACCTTCGAATAGCCTTCATTAGAAATAGTCGCAGCCATATCAAATAATGAAAGGTCTAAAGAACTTGATATACCATAAAGCGACAGGATTACTGTCACCAACATAAATAATGTCTGAAATGTATCCGTCCAAATAATTGTGTTAATACCTCCGCGATTGGTGTAAAGCCAAATCAATAATATAGTCACAGCAACCGTAATCCAAAATGGCACTCCCAATGGTTCAAAAACAAACTTTGAAAGCACCAATGCCACCAAAAACAGCCGCAAAGACGAGCCCAGCATTCGGGACAGCAGAAAATAGCCCGCCCCTATTTTGTAAGACCTCCAGCCCAATCGCTCAGCGAGATAACCATAAATGGAGGTAAGATTGAGTCTATAATATAATGGAAGAAGGACGAAAGCTACCACAAGGTAACCCACCCAATTGCCCAGAATCAGTTGGAGGTAGGAAAAAGCCATATTCAGCCCCTCCGTCTTGCCCACCACACCCGGAATGGATAAAAAAGTAACTCCTGAAAGCGAGGAGCCTATCATCCCAAAGGCTACGATAAGCCATGGTGCTTTCTTTCCTGCGAGGAAGAAATTCGCATTGCTGGAATTCTTACCTGTAAAGTAAGAAATGATCAGAAGAACTAAAAAATATATCGCTATCAGACCTAATATTACAGCCGGGCCAATGGTTAATGTCATTTTCTCGTATTAATATTTAGCTTTTTTCAATCCTGTACTTTCTCACCGTATGACAAATCGCCGGCATCGCCAAGACCGGGCACAATATATGATTTAGCTGTCAGTTCCTCGTCCTCTGCTCCTATCCAGACTTTCACCTGAGGATAGAGTCGCTTGATTCTGTCCAAGCCATAAGTTGAAGCGATAACTGCTACAAAGTGAATCTGGGCGGGCGTGCCGAATTCCTCCAGTGCTGTCATGGCGGACTCGAAGGAGGAGCCGGTTGCCAACATCGGATCCATAATAATCAAAGTCTTACCTGTCAGGTCGGGACAGGTAATATATTGAAGGCTGATTTCAAATTTCCCGCTTTTGTGATGTTTTCTGTAAGCGGATACGAAAGCATTGTCTGCATCGTCGAAATATTCCAGCATTCCGGCGTGCATGGGCAGGGCAGCGCGCAGTATAGGTGCAAGGACTATTTGGTCGGTCATCTTGGAAATAGAGCAGGAGCCGAGGGGAGTTTCCACCTCTACTTTTGCATATTTTAGTGTTTTGCTGATTTCGTATGCGAAGATCTGTCCGAGAAAGCCGAGATTCTTGCGAAATCTGGCTCTGTCTTTTTGTATTTCGGTATCTCTGAGCTCGCGGATATATTTCAATGCCAAGGAGTTGTATAGATCTAAATTGTAAACCATGAGCTTGTTTTTTTCAAATATAATTGTTTATCGATAGGGGGGCAAATTATTTAACTTATTTCTACAGGAAATAGGGTAAATGGGTTTTGTTTGTAGGCATCCTCCAGTTGCTTTTGAGTCTCTGAAGAGTTCTATTGCCTCCGGCAATAGAACTCCTTTTTTTCACACAAAGCACGCCAAAGGAGGGCGCAAGCTCGCTAAGAGTTTATTATTTACTTCGTAAATCAAGAGAGGAATTATAGAAGCAAAATTAGTTTTGAGACAAATTATTTTCAAAATGCCATTTCTTAGCGCACTTTGCGGTTCATTGCGCTCTTTGCGTCCAAAAAATGATGCAGAAGGCATCTCTGAGTCGCTTGTGAATCTATGTAGAGCTCTATTGCCTTCGGCAATACACATCTTTTTTTTTACGCAAAGCTCGCCAAGGGAGGGCGCGAAGCTCGCTAAGAGATTATTATTTACTTCGTAAATGAAGGAAAAGTATTTAAGATGAAAAGGTATTTTTTATCGTCATATAAAGGTTTACACTTTTCGACCTTAATCTTAGTTTAAATTTACAAACTTGATTCACTTATAAGCAAATAAAAATACTTTTAATATTAAATATTATATTAAATTAGTATATGGTAATGTATTTATATAATTTTTTGAATATAATACAATATGACAGAAAATCAGATTTCACATAAAATAATTGGAGAAGTTATTCAATTACATCAAAATTTGGGACCCGGTTTATTAGAATCAGTTTATCAAAAAGCATTGGCATATGATTTGAGGGAAGCAGGCTTTGAAGTTAGAGAACAGGTTCAGATTCCATTTGTATACAAAGAGATAATTCAAGATATTGGATATAAAATTGATATATTAGTTGAGGATTTGGTATTAATTGAATTAAAAACTGTTGAAAAAATCACTCCTGTACATCACGCTCAGACATTAACTTACTTAAAATTGTCGGGTTTAAAACTTGGTCTTTTAATCAATTTTAATACTAAATTGGTCAAAGATGGGATATTTAGAATTGTTAATAATCTATAATTTCTTTTGCTTTACTAGGTAAGTTCATTGCTCGATTTGTGTTAATAAAGGATGCCGAATGCACTCTGAAGTCGCTCATGTATTTATGAAGAGCTATATTGCCGATGGCAATACACCTCTTTTTTTTTGCGGAAAGCACGTGGAGGGAGGGCGCAAAGGTTATATGTTTGCATTAAAGGGCATAAGCTAAAAAATATTTATTTTTA
>CALCSX010000038.1 GCA_937894165.1 uncultured Saprospiraceae bacterium
GTCACTTTACAAAAAGAGTTTTTGACTGTATTGACTTCAGTTTCTGAAAAAGTCGAAACTATCGAGTCCTTTGAAATTTTCCCTAACCCGGCACGAAGCTCCTTCACGATGGCTTTCGATATGGCGGAATCAGTTGCAAAGGCTAAAATTTCCATTACGAATATCAGTGGAATTACTGTTCATACTTCCGAAACTCCATTGAATAGTGGATTGAATATTTTTACTCCTCAAATCGATCTTCCTGAAGGTCTTTATTTTGTAAGTCTTGATTCCGAACGTGAAATATTGACTAAAAAATTAATGATAATTAAATAACAATATTAAAGAGATATAGATATGATAAAGTCATATATGATTTTTGTCACTTTATGTTCAGTAGTATTTTTCTCTGCTTGTGCTGATGATAATTCATCGGTGCAGGCAGAAGAAAAAGAGGTGAGAATAATTACACTGAGCGGATTTTTGACAGAGTTGATTTTTGAGTTGGGTTACGGGGAAAATATTGTTGGGCGTGATGTCACAAGTACATATCCTGATAAAGTAGATGAAATTCCAAGTCTTGGGCATGTAAGCCAACTCAACGCAGAGGCTATACTTGGCTTGAATCCTCAATTTATTTTTCTTGAAGAGAAGCAGGCAGAGTCCATACAATTTCTGGAACAATTGAAGCAATCGGGAGTAGAGATAGTGGTGATTCCTACCCGTCTAAATTTTGACAATTCTATCCACGCCTCTCGTCTGATACAAAAAAATCTTACTATCGATGATAAGAAGATAAGAGAAATAGCTGCTAAAATCGAATCCGACAGCATTCAACTGGAAGAATTTCGAGAAAATATCAGCACGAAACCATCAGTACTTTTCTTGTACGCGAGAGGAGCAGGAAATATCATGGCAGGCGGTTCTAATACATCGGCCTCTGTAATGATTGAAAAGGCAGGTGCTCAGAATGCGATGAACAGTTTTGAGAATTTCCGAGCGGTGACGGCGGAGAGCTTAGTCGATGCTGCCCCTGAGGTAATATTGATGTTTTCCGGAGGATTGAAATCATTGGATGAGGGCGCAGGCCTGGCTGCTGTGCCTGGTATGGATCAAACACCGGCCTACAAAACCTTTAATATAATTGAAATGGAAGGCCATTATTTAACCTCTTTCGGTCCACGCTCAGCGGAAGCAGCTTTGGAATTATCAAAGAAAATATTTAAGTAATGTTAGCTATAGCCCGATCGGTATTAAATTTATTTAATCTGACTATTTTGTTGATAGTAGCGATACTTTTCGGCATAGCTATTGGCGCATTTCAAAATAATTTTCTCGATCTGTTTCAAATATTTAATTTCAATATCAGCTCACATTTGGAGGGCTTGCAATATATTATTTTGAATATAAGATTGCCAAGAGTCTTGCTCGCAGGTATAACCGGTGCGGGTTTGGCAGTTTCGGGTGCAGCCATTCAAGGACTTTTTAGAAATCCACTAGCTGATCATACCCTCATAGGTGTTTCGAATGGAGCGATGCTTTTTGCAGTTATTGCCATTGTGGGGGGAGGACATCTTCTTGTCTTAATGCCCGAACTATTGCAGAATTTTACAATTGGATTTTTTGCCTTTGCTGGTGGATTGGGCACAACCTTATTGGTTTATATGCTTTCCAGCAAAAGGGGAAATACATCTGTTGTCACCATGCTGATGGCGGGAATTGCTGTTTCGGCATTTGCGGCGGCTATAGCGGGGATATTTATTTATCTATCGGATGATCAACAACTTAGAGATATCACATTTTGGAGTTTAGGAAGTTTCGGCGGGGCATCATGGACGAAATTTTTATTGGTTTTACCTGTTGTGTGTATGGGAATCTGGCTTTTAGTGAAACTTTCGAAAGATTTGAACGCAATTTTATTGGGTGAAGCCGAGGCGGAGTATTTAGGAGTATCAGTTCAATCCGTCAAGCGGAAAATTATCATAGTTACTTCGCTAATCGTAGGAGTTTGTATCGCCATGTGCGGTATTGTGGGCTTCGTAGGCTTGATAATCCCTCATTTTATAAGAATAATTAAAGGGTCGGATTACAGATTTTTAATCAAGAGCTCGGCCTTGCTGGGTGCTTTTTTTCTGATCATAACGGATACACTAGCAAGGACAATTATTGCACCTGCGGAATTGCCCATCGGCATAATTACTGCTATGATAGGAGCGCCATTTTTCTTGTGGTTATTGGTGAAACGTCGAAATGAAAGCCTGCATTTATGATAGAATTGAGGAATATATCGATAAAGAAAGGCAATTCTGCTGTAGTTAAAGATGTAAATTATACTTTTCATCCCGGAAAAAAATATGTCATTCTAGGAAAAAATGGCGCCGGGAAATCCAGTCTTCTTGATGGCTTGACAGGGAAGTCCAAATGCAGTCGAGGTGAGATAATTTGGGAGAATCGGGAATTAAAAAGTATTTCTCGTAAAGAAATGGCATTGAAAAGAGCTGTTCTTAGTCAAAATACCAATGTCGGCTTTTCAATCAAGGTGGAGGAGCTGGTAGAGATGGGAACTTATGCTTCCTCTAAGCCTATTTCAGCAAAAAGTGCCTATTATATTGTTAGTGAAGCTTTAGAAAAGGTCAGAATGCTGCATTTTCTTGGACGTGACTTTGCCACCTTATCCGGTGGGGAGCAGAAGCGGGTATTGCTTGCCAAATGTTTGGTCCAATTGCAAATTTCTGAGGAGTTGGAGGGGAATAAATATCTTTTTTTGGATGAACCGACCTCAAGTTTGGACATCAGCGAACAATTGAAATTTATTGAATTAGCAAAGGAGCTGGTAGACGTTAATGGTTTTGGGGTGATCGCTATTCTTCATGACCTGAATCTCTCCGCCATCTTTGCCGATGAATTATTGCTCATGAAAAATGGCGAATTACTTTATTGCGGGACACCTGCAGAGGTGATGCAACCTAATATTTTAAAGGAGGTTATGGACATTGACTCCACCATACATTTACACCCGGTCTATCAATGTCCACAGATGACGACAATCATAAATTTTTAGATAATTTTTAATCAATACTATGAACACTACTGAAACTTTAAAACAAAAATTATTTGAACTAAATCAACAATATCCAAAATTGCGCAAAATTGATCAAGCGATAAGATTGGGTATCAGTGAAGCGGAATTACTATCACTATCCATTGATGATGGTGTTACTATTCTTGATGGTAAGCCGGAAGATGGGCAATCAGGAATAAAAGAATTATTACTGTCCTTGAAGTCTTGGGGTAAAATTATGTGCTTAACACGCAATGAAAATTGTATTCACGAGCGGAAGGGAATTTACGAGAATGTACAGATTTACAAGGGAGCTCACAATATGGGTGTGGCTGTTAATCCGGACATCGATCTTCGGTATTTCTTCGATCAATGGCACTATGCTTTGGCGGTTATCATGGACAGACCCAATTCCAAACTGTACTCCTTCCAGTTTTTTAACAAATATGGTGAGGCAGTTCACAAGATTTTCTCGACACCGGATTCCAATAATGAGGTTTATTTCGAATTGGTAGAGAAATTTAAATCTGCGAATCAAGGTCATTTCACACCTGAGAAAAAGCCTCTATCCACTAAAAAAGATGAAACACCTGATTCCGAAATCGATGTAATTGCTTTTCGAAAAAGCTGGGAGGGAATGAAAGATACGCATGATTTCTTTGGCATGTTGAAGAAATATGGTGTAAGCAGACAACAGGCCCTTCGCTTGGCTCCGGATGGCTTTACGCAAAAATTATCGACGGAATCTTACTCGAAAGTGCTCGAATTGGCCGCAGAAAAGTCTGTATCTATTATGTGTTTCGTACATAGTGCAGGATGTGTTCAGATACATTCCGGAGAGATAAAAAATATTCGCGTGATGGAAGAATGGTTTAATATTTTAGACCCTAATTTCAATCTGCACTTGAAGATGAATGCTGTCCACGAGACATGGTTGGTGAGAAAGATGACTGACGATGGTATTGTCACCTCTATTGAATTATTCGATGAGAATGGAGATTTGATCGTTTATTTCTTCGGTGAAAGAAAACCCGGAATTCCTGAATTGGAATCTTGGAGAGCTATCGTAAGCGAGGTAGAAAAAGGTGAACTCGAAGCAGTAAAATAATTGCTATGGAAAATACAAAAAAACTGACTTGGATAGGGAGGATGAAGAAGCTGGGATGGCTGGCATTTCTATTCTTTTTTGTTAAGGGGCTGGTTTGGTTGGCTATATTTTTCGGCTTAGGAAAATACTTTTTCGACTAGTCTCGTGTCAATTACGAATTACGAATTACGAATTTAAAATTACACTTGGAATTAACAATTAACAATTAATAATTGACCATTAAAAAAAGTCTTGGCTTAGGACTTTTTAATAATCAACAGGTAGATTTTTTTTGGAGCAATGAGTTAATGAATAAAAACTAAGAATAGGAATGAATCATTTGAGTGGAAAAAAATTTATTTCAATATCGCTATTGATTTTAACATCGATGGGATTTGCTGCTGCGCAATCTACCCTTGATCAGGATAGTATATGGAAATCTTTGGAATTGGATGACTTGATCGTCACCGCTCAATACGCTCCAACGCATTACAAAAATGCGGTTCACAATGTGAAGGTTATTACAGCCGCTGAAATTGAAAAGCAGGGTCAATACAATCTCTCGGAAGTTCTCTCCAATCAAATGAATTTACGGATAAATGTTGATCCTATCCTTGGGAACGGATTGAGAATCCAAGGAATTGGGGGAGAAAACATTCAAATTATGATAGACGGCGTTCCCGTTATTGGAAGGACTGATGGGAATATCGATTTATCTCAGATTCTATTGCATAACATTGAAAGGATAGAAATAGTAGAGGGGGCGCTTTCGGCTCAATATGGAAGCAACGCATCAGGTGGGGTGATCAATCTTATTTCACGGAAAAATCAAATCGAAAAGGTGTTTGTTGAGAGCCAAAATTTGGTCGAGTCGGTTGGAATCCTCAATAATTCACTAGGGGTGGGCTTTCGACAAAATAAATTTTCAGGAAGAATTCACGGATCCCGTGTAAATTACAGTTTTGCTCCTGTAGACAGCTTGCGCATAATAGAAACTGTAGTCTCCCCTGAGGGCGGTATGACCAATCGTCGAAAAATTCCTTGGAATCCAAAAATTCAGCATGGTATTTCAGGAAATTTAAACTTTTCACCCTCCGATTCGCTAAAATTTGTGTACCAATACGGTTGGTTCGATGAGGAAGTAAATCGGTATGGAGACATCAAAAGACCTGTTTTCAAACCTTATGCTTTCGATGAAACTTACACCACTTTTCGTCAAGATCACAGTTTGCTGACAGAATGGTATCCTAACGAAGGTTCGTTCGTAAGTTCTACGACAGCATTCAATGTTTTCGAACGATTGAAAGGGGTGAATCGTCTGGATTTCGAAGATGGAAAAATTACGGAACTCCCGGCAGAGCAGGACACTGCTCGATTTACATCCTTCCTTCATCGAACTGTTTTAAGTAGTTTGGGAGGTAGGTTATTGAATGTGCAGGTAGGCGCGGAGGTATTCCTTGAAGCCGGTTCCGGAGCACGTTTACAGGATACTGCAAGCCAAGAATCTCTTACCAACCTTAACAATTATGCGCTATGGTTGGGTCTCCAGTACGAGCCGTTCAGAAAGTTTAAACTTCTGGGAAATGTGAGATATGGCTATAATAGTCAGTATAATCATCCTGTGGTACCATCGCTGAACGCACACTGGCAGGTGGATAGAAATTTGAATTTGCGACTGGGTTATGCCTATGGTTTCCGTGCGCCATCTTTAAAGGAATTATACTTCAATTTTATCGATGTAAATCATTTCATCACCGGAAATCCAAATTTAGAGGCGGAATATTCTCACAATGCTTCTTTTTCAGTAGATTATGATTGGGTACTTAGTCCGGGAAATACGATAAGTTTTCAAGGAAAAACATTTTATAATAAAATCAACAATAGAATTATACTCGCCTTGCTGGAGGGCTTGCAGTATACCTATCAGAATATTGAATCCTTCGAAACACACGGGGTAAACCTTGGTGTTTCCGGAAATTGGGGGAAGAAGGTGGATTTGTCCAGCTCGCTCGGGATCATTCGCTTGTATAATCAGTTCAATGAAATGAGTGATAGCCCGAAATTCACTACTTCTCAAGAGTGGAGAAACTCTATTTCCTTCGAAATTCCCTGGATTGAGACGAATATGATGTTTACTCACAATTTTTTCGGTCGTCAGATTTTATTTTTTCAAGCTGCAGAGGGCGTGAGCGAAGGCTTTATCGATGCTTATCATATCGCCAATCTTACTTTCAGCAGGGACTTTTTTAAGGATAGGATTTTTCTTTCTGCCGGTGTTAAAAATATATTCGATGTAGAAAATGTACCCTTTGCCGGGATAGCGGGTGGCGTTCACGGTGGCTCTGGAGATAGTCGGCTTGTGGGCTGGGGGAGAAGTTGGTTTTTGGGGGTGAATGTGAGAGTGGGGCGGTAGGAATTGTAAGTCCTACGAAATCAAATTAATTTTATAGATTAAATAATATGGGTTATAGCATTGGTATGACTTAAAACTAATGCTATATTCTATATTGCGGCAAAGTTATATTATATGATCAGAAAAATTAATTTTCCACAAATTTTACTAAAATTTAATTTTTATTTTGTTAATTAAACCATAATACATATCTT
>CALCSX010000039.1 GCA_937894165.1 uncultured Saprospiraceae bacterium
TATTTTTTTAGTTTATATACCCTATTTCAATACAATTATTTTTAATTAATATGTATATTATTAAATTCAAATTATATGTCTAAAAAATATATCTGAAAAAATATTTAAAATTTGAATACTCCTCGGTCAAAGTGAAAAATTTTCGATGGATCGTTCCCCGCATGAGCTGCCCGGAGGACCGGATCCTTAGATCCGGGTGCGAAACGAAGTGGTAGCACGGGTACTCCATAGGGGAGCGACCCCGTCTATTTAGTCTCTGTAAGAAAAGTCCAATTACCGAAGTTTAGGCTGTAGGTTTTTGGAAAATAGTTTGAGTTTCAGACGGGGGCATGCCCAAATCACAATTAAAACTAAAAATTTAGTACTTTTGAATCAAATTGACTTGAGTTTTGTTGATAATCATTCAATGTGCAAATATTAAAATATGAATAAAGTAAGTATTGCTTCGCTGGTCCTGAGAATTGGCTTCGGCATCTATATGATTTTCGGACATGGATTGAGCAAATTCATGAAGCTGGTCAATGGTGACATGAAGTTCGCTTCGGTAATGGGAATGCCTGAAAGTGTCAGTCTGGTTTTGGCCGTATTGACTGAATTTGTACTTCCTATCTTAGTAGTTATAGGTTTCAAAACGCGCTGGGCAGCTATTCCACCAGCCTTAACCATGTTTGTCGCAGCGTTTGTCATTCATGGAGGCGATGCATGGTTTGCGGCGAATGCTAATGGGGGCGGATCGAAAGAAATGGCGATATTATTTATGCTGGGATTTACGGCAATAGCCATTTTGGATAGTGGGAAATATTCATTGGATTATTGGCTGAAAAAAGGTAAAAAGTAAATGTTACAGGATTCTCACGGAAGAGAAATTGATTATTTGAGGATAGCGGTTACGGATCGTTGCAATCTGAGATGTACTTACTGTATGCCGGCGGAGGGAATCGACTATGTTGAGCGGTCAGAGCTCTTAAGTTACGAGGAAATATTAGATATTACTGAGATAATGGTCTCTTTGGGCATTAAAAAAATCCGGATTACCGGGGGCGAGCCTTTCGTTCGAAAAGATTTGATGAATTTATTAGAAGCCATCGTAGAGAGGTATCCGAGCATACAATTACATATCACTACGAACGGCACATTAATTGGTCCATATATTTCACGATTGGAGGAATTAGGGATAGCGGGGATTAACTTTTCACTGGATACTTTGCAAAAAGAAAAATTTTTTCTGATAACGAGGAGAGATGAATTTGATCCGGTTTACGAAAATCTTCAACGGCTTATTTTATCTAAAATAAAGACAAAAGTAAATTGTGTTGTCATGACACAGCAGAATCTTGAGTCAGTATCGGAGATGATAGAAATGACGAAAGAGTTGGATCTGGATGTGAGATTTATAGAGGAAATGCCCTTCAATGGGGCTGTGAATGATGAAAAAGTTTATTGGAATGCTGCGCAATTGGAAGATTTTATCACAGCAGAATACCCCGAAATTCAGAATATTTTGACCGAAGCAAATTCAAGTGCACGGCTTTTTCAAGTTCCCGGATATAATGGTCGCATAGGTATAATTGATGCATACAGTCGTACTTTTTGTGGTACGTGTAATCGAATTCGTTTGAATGCAAAGGGTGAAATTATCACCTGTCTGTATGGAAAGGGTGAGAAAAGCATCCGAGACCTTTTGCGAGCCGGAAAGTCCAAGGAATATATCCGTTCAGCTATAGAAGAAGTGATAAAATCTAAATACAAAAATGGCTTTGAAGCAGAGGCAAGTAGCAGGGCTAATTCCAACCTTTTTGAATCTATGTCTACAATCGGCGGTTGATATGATATCTTTCTTAGAAGCCTTGCAAATCGTGATGTCCAATGCTGAAGAGGCAGTTGAGGAACTAATTTCACTTGACGAATCACTGCATAGGATTTTGCGAGAGGATATTATTAGCGATCGGCCCGTACCGCCTTTTGACAGGGTAGCGATGGATGGGATAGCCGTTTCCTTTCAAGATCCTGAAATTAATAAAGGTGTATGGCAAATTGCAGGGGTAGTCGAGGCCGGTGTGGAGGTCGGGCCGCTACCTGAGGACCAAGCCTATGAAATAATGACGGGGGCTTCATTGCCGAAAGGTGCAAATACCATTATCAGGATAGAGGATATAGAAATCAAAGAGGGGCAGGCAATTTTAAGCGCAGGAGTAGTCGTGAAAAAAGGCCAAAATATTCATTTCAAGGGTATGGATGTGGCGGAAGGGCTTATTATCGTCCCACAATACAGTGTAATAAGCGCAGGGGTTATAGCGGTAGCCGCCAGTATGGGCTATGATAAGGTAAAAGTTTCACAGAGAAAAAAGGTGGGAATAATTAGTTCGGGCGGGGAAATAGTGGATGTGAATATTCAACCAAAGTCCTATCAGATCAGGCGATCAAATGATTTAATGGTGGGGGGGATATTGCAGGGGTTTTGTAGTGAAATTAATTATTATACAACGAAGGATGATTTCGATACTATTAAAAAAACCATTGAGAAATGTCTATTAGAAAATGACATATGCATCACGATAGGAGGAATTTCAAAAGGAAAATTCGATTTTATTCCTGATGTTTTAAAGGAAATGAGGGCAGAAATTTTCTTTTCGAAGGTAAAGCAGAAGCCTGGAAAGCCATTTGTTTTTAGTAAAAGGCAGGGGAAATATATATTCTCCCTTCCGGGAAATCCGGCCTCAGCTTTTGTCTGCAGCTATGTTTATATTTTACCATTTCTGAAAAAGCAATTGGGCTTTTTGAATGAAAAACATACTTCTAAGATTTCAGAAGATTATTATAATTCATCTCCGCTACACAGGATAGTGGAGATGAAAGTATTCTATGAATCGGGACAAATATTTGTGAAGCCTATAAAAACCAATGGATCCGGCGATTTACGAGGGCTGGCATTTGCACAGGCTTTAGGCATTCTTGAACCGGAAAGATCTTATTTAAAAGGATCACAAATAGCGACAATTTTCTTAACGTAACACTAAAATTATGTTTTTACTTCTTACAGAATTATAAATTAGGCAAGAACACCACTCAATTTATGTACGTCAGAAGAATTGAAACACATCACTGCTTTATGCCCTCGAATAGCAATGGGTGCTCTGATCAATTCCGGCGATTTTTTTAGGATGTTAATCCAACAATCTAAATCGAATTCTTTTCCTTTTATAAACTCTTGATAGTAGGGATCACTTTTATTAAGCATATCCTTAGGATGCATATCTAAAGCATTAATAATACCGCCCCAGACAGAATTGCTGCTGTCTAAGCCTCTGAAGGTATAACTTCGTACATGAGGAACTATAGAACGTGCATGAGCTATAACTTTTGTTCCTTCTTCACCCGGATTATGGAGAACTAAAATCTCCCTTGCATTCGTTTTCATAGTATAAAATTTTAAGTTGAGGTTCTTTTCAAATATACAATTTTTTCTTTGTATAAAAGACCGATTTAGCTTATACAACAATAAATATTTAAATTTGATTCAATTGCACTGGATTTTTAAATATAATTCCTGAAAATTTAATGTAATAGCATTAATTTTACCTGCAATTATTCAAACAAAAAATTTTGAGAAGACAGCTAAATCACCAAGAGGTAAATTTTAAATTTCAAGGGCAAGGAGGAATTGTAATATTGGACAAACTTCGAACACCGGACAATATTGGGATGATTGTCAGGCTGTGCGTGGCATTTGAGTTGGACAAAGTGGTCATAATAACTGATGTCCATTCTCCCCCAAAACATCGAATTGCTAACATATCTCGTCTGGGAACACGAAAAATCGAAATAGAATATAATGAAGACGTAGTAGGTGTATTAAAAAAATTAAAAGATTCCAATTTTCGAATCATAGGCATAGAATTGACTAATGATAGCATTGATTTATCTGAATACCTTGTCACTACCCAATTAAAAAATGTCTTGATATTCGGGAATGAGCGCGTGGGAATTTCTGAAGAGGCGCTTCAATTGTGTGATGTTTGTCTGCATATCCCTATAAGCTCAAAAATAAGTTCTTTAAATGTGGCTATGGCGGCAGCGATTGCAGTGAAACATTTTAGGTAATAAGATCAGATTTTTGGGAAACCATTAAGGCATTGAGGTCATTGAGGATTTCATTAAGATTTTATTTAATCCATTTGTAGATCGAAAGCGTTGGAAAATAAATTCTCGTGGTTCGAGAAAAGACAAGAAGAGAGACCATTTGGCACATTTACAAACTTGCGCCAGCATGAGTGTTGGAATGCACAAAAACAGAAAGAGTTATGGAGGAATAAATGGACATGAAGGTTTTTATTAAAATATTTATTTAATCCATTTTGTTGATCAAAAGTGCCGATAAATTAATTCTCGTGGTTCGAGAAAAGACAAGAGGAGAGAGCTATAGTCACATTTAAAAACTTGCGCTGGCAGCGGTTTTTTTTTTGGAAACCATTAAGGCATTGAGGGAATTGAGGTATTCATAAAGAATTTTACTAATCTTGTTTGATGAATTTAGGGACATTAAAGTTTTTTTTAACTCTAATATCCCTAAATCCTTTTTTAAAATTACACTAAGAATTTAAAAGAAAATAGTACCCCTCACCATAGGATGATGTGTCCAACTATTTTCTACAAACTCGCCGGATATCTTGCTCGAAATTCTAGAGCCGGAACCAACATATCCCAGATCCAGCATCAAACCGAAATTGGAGGAAATATTGAATCGAAAGCCGAAACTACCGCTAACATACAAGCCATTTCCTTGCTTGTAATTTGTTTTGCTTTCAAAAAGTGAAATATTGTACCCGGGACTTAAACCTATAAGGAAGGAAGATCTACCTGATCGACTTTGAGCGAATACATGTCTCAAATCCAAGGTTATAGGCATGAAAATTCTATCTGTGTTATCTAATAAAGTATAAAACACTTGAGCACCCAATCCGACTTGCGCATATTTCTTAATATTATAGCCAAATGAAAGCCCGGCAGCTAACATCGCCTCGTCCACCTGCCCTGCTGCAGCAAAAAGCATCACATAGGTCTTTCTACAATTGAAACAAGGTCCTCGGACGATGAAATTCTGATCATTAGAAGAATCTTGAACATTCTCTTCAATGAATATCTTCGAAATTCGTTCCACATCTGCATACATCAGATCAATAGTATCTTTCTGCGGCAATTGCAGAAGTCTAAGGTAATTCCCCGGAACTTGTTCTATAATAATTCCCTCGTAAGTTTCACCGGTCTTTGTTTGTATTTTATCAGTAGCCTGTAATTGAGAAAAACTTAAAGCGGGGATTGTAAAAAGGAATAGAAATGCAAAAAGTAGTGTTTTCATCAATAATTATTTTTTGTTATTTAATTATCCATTTGACGGTGAGGATTTTCAAAAAGTTAGAATTATTCAACAATTTTTATAGAAAAATCAAAAATTTATTGAGATAATATCTAGTAATTCTATTCCTTCGATTACCAAAAAATAAAAAGGGAATCCTTAGTTGATTCAGTTTGTGTTTCTTTATCTACCGAAATTTTAGGAAGTGAAAATTTAACAATCTTCAAGGTGTCGCTCTTCTGTGAAGTGTTTTCAATATTGAAACTCTTTCTGTCAAGAATAGCAGATTCCACTGAGATTTCCGGGACTTCAGTTAAAGTTTCTACTAAGTCTTCAAGCTCAGTATGGGTGATTGAATTCTCAGGAATGTGATTTAATTCCGCTTGTTGCACATCTTCATTTTTTGACAAAATTTCCTCTGTTTCTATGGGAATTAGTTTTGGTTTAAATAAAGCATTGGGCACCTCAGAAATAGCTTCTTCGGCGGCTGTATGGTCAATTTTATCAATTTGAGATACTTCCTCCGTTTGTTCTAACAGAAAAAAGATGCCAGAGGTCAGAATTAAAGATGTAATGAAAAAGGATAATATGTAAATATTTTTCCCGAAGAAATTGAATTTCCCGGTTGGTCGGAGGAAATGGTATATCAGGCTTCATATGTCTGGGTGACAAACCCGGAGCTGTACGGAGGCCCTATAACAGACCACGTATATATCGTAGATCCGGCAAGCGATCGTATTGTGGATAGTGTAAAATTTTCACGAAACCCAACAGCCATAGAAAGTGATATGGAGGGTAATCTTTGGGTTTTATGTGCCGGAAGCCCAATTGATGGTGACTCGGCAAGATTGTTCAAGTACGATCCGGATACGCGCGATGTGCTTGACTTCTGGAGCTTGCCCGCGTCGTTTACAGCCAAGCTGGCTATTTCAGCCGCGACCGGCGAGGTGGCGGCGCAGGTACACGAGGCCGATGCGGGGCTGGTCGACGAGGCGCGCGCCGAGCGAATCGGGGTTGCCCTTGCGCTTCCGCAGGAGCGCCAGCACGGCTCCCGCCACCGTAGCTGTGGCAACGGAGGCCAGGGGCGAGGCCTGCACCCCCTGCCTGATGAGGCGGGTAGGTTCGGCGCGCTCGGCAGCGAGCCTCAGACGAGCCTTGGCGATCTCTAGTTCGAGCCGCTCCGGCGCAACCTGCTCAACGCTATCCATCCACTGACTCCGATCACCAGCCAGACGGCCAGCCCCGTGAGGGCGGCCGCCGAGGCCGGGGTGAACCTGTCGAGCAGCACCAGGTAGAGCGACCACACGAGGAAGCCGGTGCCGCCAAGGAGCAGGCCGCCGGCCAGCACTCCGGCGACCGCGACGATGGCGATGCT
>CALCSX010000040.1 GCA_937894165.1 uncultured Saprospiraceae bacterium
GATGAGTCTGACATAAAGCCTGTTTTCTGATTTATAATCCATTCAGAATCAGTAAAGTGAGAGGTCAAAATATCGTGGAGCCTATTTCGTAATATAACCTCAAATACTCCTAGTATAGGATGAAATGCTTTCGAAATTTTTAAATTAAATTTATATAATTCGATTGCTTTACTTGATGAATTGTCAGTCGCTAACAAATAACGAGTTATTCTTGTTTCTGAAAAATATTGTTGAAAATTACTAAATTTCATGTATTTATGTTATCAATTCACTGAAATTTTTTTATATTTGTTCTGTGATGCTTGGTAAAGCCTCTTATTCTCGAATAACGTAACCAAGTTAAAGATTTAAGACCTATCAGAAATGATGGGTCTTTTTCTTTGTTCTGATAATGTATTTTTAGCCTAAATTATATATTAGGATTTAAATAAGTCTACTCAATCGACTAATTTAAGCCAATTGGAGTATCCCTTTATTGCAAATATTAATAATAACAAATATTTATTTCGCTAATATTGGGAAATTTCAAAGGGATTATTGAGAAATATTATGTTTTATTTTTATTGTCACACCTAAAATAGAATAGATTAAATCTTAGCCGAAAACGGAATCTTCATACTCAAGATCAAATTCCGCCCCTGCTCAGGCACATTGATCAAGCGGTAACGACTCAAATGATTGAGAAAATAAGTATCGAAAATATTCTGAGCTTGAACACTGATAATCAACCTCTGACTTTTGATATTCAGCTCCCAGGAAAGATTAGCATGAAACAAATGCGTAGCCGGCGTCTCTCGTTCCCCTCTATCCACTCTCGTTATTCCCCGCGCGGCCATATAATACTGATGCTCCACGCTCGCCCTGATATTTTGAAAGAAACTCACTTTGTCCAAAGAAAATTCTAATTCATTTTTCAAACTAGGCTGAGGGTTAAAGGGCAATGCCAAACCCGTATTCAAATTGTAACTGTGTATATAATCCCCCGCTTGATGCCAGGCAAATTTTCTCGAAAATCGATAAGTCCAGCCCACTTCTGCCCCCGTATAGATCGCATCATCCTGTCTATACTTAAATATCTGACCCGCCTCTGGTAAGGTGGAAAACTGCGCCGGAAAAGAAGGTCCTAAATAAATGAAATCATTAAAATAATTGAAGTAAACAGCCGCATTCAATTGGAATTTTTCCGCCCTAAAATCAAGCGCCACATCCAGTTGATAACCATCTTCCGAGCTCAAATCCGGCGTGCCTTGCTCATGTCGGAAAGTTCCATGATGGATGCCATTCGAAGAGGTTTCCGAAGGGTAGGGGATTCTAAAACTTTTGGCGATGTTGAATTTTAAAGTCGTCTTTTCTCCCGTAGATAAATTGATCCCGGACGAAGCTGACCAATTGTAAAAGGTATTATCAGTAGAGGGTGAAACCAATGAATCGATGATATTTTCATTGCTGTCCCACACATATTGCTGCGAAAAGACAGTCCGATTCCTGCCCACATCTGCCCGCACGCCACCGTTGATTATAAGATTATCATTTTGATGCCGCTCATAGAAAGTGTAAATACCGCTCCTCATCGTCTGAAAATAGGGGAGCAGATACTCAAAACCCCCTCTCACATTTTTCTGACTTTGAATATCCAAGCCATATACTATTGTACCCTTTTCCAGTGCTTTTTCGTAATGAGCATTGGCAGTGTAGGTGGTCAAATCCAATGCCAAAGCCAGTTGATCATTAAAATCTATTTGTGAGGAGGGTATATTGTGAAATTCCGGAATAGAATATTCACCCCTTACATTTTTCTGATAGCCAATATTGATATTTAAATGGTCCTCCCCAATGGCCGAGCTGTGATTTAAAGTGACGCGATAATGATCTACTTCCTGTCTGGGCGTCTCTATATTCCTGTAATTCCCATCATCTTCCAAAGTATATGCTCGTGGAAAGCCCACCGCCCCCGCAAATATCCCCGCATTGAGTCGGTAATGATTGTAATTTATCCGAGTCACACTATGTTTTCCTGAATAGCCTGTACTGATGCTGATATTTTGCTCTGATCCGGCAGTGTTTTTAAGTCGATTATTAATAATCGGCAAGGTGAAGCCATTGTAAATAAAACGATCTGTAGGCACCCTGTAATCCGCGAATTCTTGTCTGGTATATCTCGCAGCCAAGAAAAAATTCTTCTTGTTCATTGCTATTTTAGCCGTACCTCCCCAATGCTGATTATTCGTTTTGTGAAGTCCGAGCACCGAGCCGTGAAGCTCACCCTCCGCCGGAATTTCACCGGATTTGATATTTATCACACCGCCCAAACCGTCTGAACCGTACTGAATTGTAGCCGGACCTTTCACGATTTCCACCCTGTCCACATCGAAAGGATCAATTTCCAGACCATGATCCATTCCCCATTGTTGCGATTCCTGTTTGATCCCGTTCTGATTGACGATAATTCTATTCGATGAAAGTCCGCGAATGACGGGTTTGGCGATTCCCGTACCCACATTGATGGCGCTTATCCCGGGCAGTTTTTCAAGAGATTGAGCAAAAGTACCATTGATATTATCTTCAAAAAAACTTTCGTCCAATCTATAGCCTGAAAGACTGCTCTCGCTTTTCGCAAATTCCTCCACCACTGTAACGGATTCTAGCTGTACAGAAGCAGCATTTAGTACAATTCGACCAAGATTTATTGCATTCTCTTGAGCTTGAACAATTATGATTTTAGATTCATAGCCGATATAGGAAATTTCTATTTCCAACGGATGAGAAACTTTGAAATCCAAATAAAACTCTCCTTTAATATCTGTTGAAGTACCTATTTCATGGGAAGTATTGAAAATAGTCACACCTACCAGTGGTTGATTATCTTCACCTACCACGGTTCCACTAATTTGAGAATTCAGTAGCGTCGGAAACAAAAGAAAAAGGAAAAATAAAGAAAGAAAATGCATTTTCATCGCACAAAATTAATATTTATTTGCAACATCATTGCAAAAAGGATAGTTTTGCAGTGAAATATTTGAAGCATCTATTTAAATTGGAATATTTCAATTCTTAAATGCAACAATGATGCATAAAACCTGTTCTACATCTATTATGTTCTAATTTTTTGATAAATATTTTGATGAAGTATCTACTAATTCTATTGTTGCTATTGGGTTTAATTTCTTGTAAAGAGGATATTGATGTAACATCACCGCAATTAATTTTGTCCGGTTATTCAATTCCCAAAACGGAAACTCAAATCTGTGGCTTTTCTGATCCGAATGTTTTTCAACTGAGAAGTTCTGATACTTTTAGATTTAAAGCTTTGTTTCGGGATAACGTGGCTTTATCACAATATAAGATTGACATTCACGAGAATTTTGATTGTCATGGTCATGGGGAAGGCTCTGCGCCGGGCATTTCCCTTCCGAATGTTCCGAATCAGACGGATGACTGGGCATTAATCGAAATAGGGGATATGGATGGGATGGAAGTGGAAAAGAATTTCGAATTGGCGGTGCCCGATAATGTAACGGCAGGAAATTATCATTTTTCTATTCAAGTGATTGATTTGGCGGGAAATGCGACAGATGACTTGGATATTTTTTCCTTGAAAATATTAAATATCAGGGACACGATTGCTCCAATTTTGGAAGTTGATGAACCCATAGATAATTCTTTTTCGGTAGAACGAGGTCAAAGTTTAATTTTTAAAGGGAAAGTGACAGATAATACCGTCTTGAATGAGGGTGGCAATGCTTTGGTTTTTCTCAGCTATGTTAATTTAAGCACCGGGAACAGTTTTTCAACCAATTCCTACAAAATTTTTGAAAACGAAAATACAGAGGAGGAATTTGAGTTGAATTATTTAGTACCGCAAACTCTCCCGCGCGGAAATTATAGATTCATCGTTGGGGCATTTGACGGCGTTAGAAATGCTGCGCCTGTCAGACAGTTTCAAGTTGAAATTTTATAATTTAACCAGAGCAAACCGGTGATTGGGATAATAAATCCGGTTATTTTAAAAGTAAACACTTAGGCCTAGAGCAAAATTAAAATTATCCTTTATTCCTGTTGTGTTAGGAGAGCTTCCCAATCTTGATAAATTAGTCCTTTGTCGGGCTGTTTCGCCAAATGAAGTTCTATAATTATAACGGGCAAATACGCCAATTGATTTCGAGATCTTCCATTCGTATTCTATCATCATACCTAACATAGGCACGAAAGCATTGGCTTGATGGTTACTTATCTCCAAGCTATTATTTATTCCATTAGTAACCATAAATTCTGATTTTGCAAAAAGGAGGGAAGGGCCTACGCCAATATTCAATCGATGTTTATTATTTATATTCAAAACTGTATATTTCCCCATTAAATCTGTAAAAATATTTAGTTCTCGATTTTTCTGCAGAATTTCTACTTGACGATTATCAGACGTATATCTGCTTGCAAAAGGAGCATTGGCCTGCGTTAAACCAACAGTCATTTCTGCCGAAAAGCGATCACAAATAGGGTAATCAAATGAAATTCCACCTCCGAAAGACTTATAACCCTCAAATGATGACCTGGAATCTAAAAACATGAATTTGAGGGAGTTTTGCTGTGCACTCAGACTTAATGAGCAGGAAACAAGAATAAAAAGTATAAGTAAATTTTTCATAGTGGATTATTTGTACAGCTTAATAACGTAATATAAATGATTTTTTTAGGACTTTTTAGGGTTATTTTCAAAATTTATTATTTTTTCAGTGCCAATATAGATTTTCAGAATAAAAACCTTATATTTGCGGTTCGATTTGAAAAACATTTAAAAAATTAAAGCATGCATGCAATTGTATCTATTGCTGGTCAACAATTTAAAGTCGAGGAAGGTCAGGAGATCTTCGTCCACCAGCTGGCTGCAGAGAAGGGCGATCAACTAGATTTTGATCAGGTCCTTATGAGTATTGACGGCGATAATGTTCAGTTGGGATCTCCCTTGAAATTAGTTGTCAAAGCCACCGTTGTTGAACATCTGAAAGGTGATAAAGTAATCATCTTCAAGAAGAACAGAAGAAAGGGTTACCGTAAAAAGAACGGTCACAGACAATCATTTACAAAAATTAAGATAGATAGCATCGCTTAATTAAACAACTGAAAAAATAAAAATATGGCACATAAGAAAGGTGTTGGTAGTTCGGATAACGGACGAGACAGTATAAGCAAAAGATTAGGTGTGAAACTTTTTGGAGGACAAAAAGCAATCGCCGGCAATATCATCGTGCGCCAGAGAGGAACTAAGTTTCATCCCGGCACTAACGTAGGTCTTGGAAAAGACTTTACAATATATGCACTGACAGATGGTGTTATTTCTTTCAAAAAAGGAAGAAAGAACAGAACATTTGTTAGCGTTGATGTAGCACAATAAGATATCACTATTAGTGAATTGAAATCGCAGTCTTCTCAGGAGGTCTGCGATTTTTTTATGATAAATATTTTTGTGACAAAAAAATAGGAGACCCTAAAGTCTCCTATGTAAAAACATGATAGTTTGTTACTATTTAAAATGCATAACCTAATGCAAAAGTAAATCGCACTCCACCTCTATTATAATCATTTAATAGATTATCGTCCTTAGAAACTTCAAATCTTCGGCCATATCCAAGACCTAAATCAATAAGAAATCCTCCACTTGTTATCCATTGATATCCAATAGTAGCATCAACTCCTAAATCAGAATATTTATAACCTAATGTTTCATTAAAACTATAAGTCAAAGCAGGAGAAACATAAGGACCTCTCATTGCTTCTTTAAAATAATATCTATAACCCGCTGCTATACCAAATCCGGCAACTTTTTCGTCAAAAACTTTGTAATCATAATAATTCGCACCAATTTGGAATGAAGATTTCTCTCCTAATGCTCTTTCATACCTTAGGTTATAATTTCCTAATAAAAATCCTAAAGGTCCCACTTTGATAGCTTGAGTTTGTTGAGCAGATGCTGAAAATGCAATTCCCAACATTAATAATAAAGTAAGTGTAAAATTTTTCATTAAAATTTTGATTAAATGATTAAATAAATTGTTTAAATTATTGACAAATTTACATTGAATTAACATATATACAATTATCTTTCAGTTAAAAATTAGTTAAAATTTTCTTTAGAAATCATTAGGTCTGAGAATTAAAAATTTTTTACTTTACAATTAAATAAATTTCCTTTTTGACCTTCATTTCATTTCTTTTAATCTTGATTCGAACTTTTCTTGCAGAGGGTAGACTTAAAATTCGGTAAATTTTATCCAGGGACAACATAAATCTTGGTATTCCATTGATAGATAGGATTTCATCACCTATTTGTAGATTACTTTCCATAGCTGGAGAATTATCTTGAATAAAGACTATGTAATAATGATTTAAATATGGACCTGATGCGAAGATGATTAATCCACTTTTGTCAAATCTCATCTTTTCATTAAATTTATTATTGGGACGCAAATAAATTTTTTCCTCTTTATAATCCAAGAAGTAGTCAAAACGCTTTAAAATCTTGTTTCCAATCAATCCATTTCTTCTCGAAAAATTGCTCTCCATATATAAGCTATCAGCCTCTTGATAATGAATGGTCAAGTCTGAAAATGGATATTGGTTTATACTAAATTGATTGATCCGTGCCGAGTAACCGTTGAGATAACCACCTAATCCCATCCCAATTTTTGCAGGACTAACATGGCTTGTGAGATCCACTAATGAAGAATCACTATTCAGGAACAAAAGTAATGAAGTTGCCGCGCCACTATCCATCAGCAAATTAATTTCACTGGTAATACCGTTTGCCATTTCAATCTTACAGGGAATAAATAGTCTGTCTTTATGTAAATTAACCTTGATGACAGAAAAATCGTCCGGAATGGCTCGACCGGTGTTTTCTTGGGGATGCAGTTTTATTATTCTATTCTTATTATCAATTTCTACCAAATAGTTCTTAAAAAAATTGGAGCCCAAAATTCCATCTACTCTAAAACCCACATAACTTTCAACATCAAAGTAGTCCTCTTTTAATAATAAAAAATCCATGGCCATTTCGGTGAGTCCTAGTCTGAAATTCACATCTTTAATGGGATAAGCACTTAGAATTTGAGAGCGATCTGCGCCTATTACTTTCACTTCACGATCATATCTAATATTCAGAAGATCTATTACGGGCTTCTTAAACAGCAGGCTGAATTCCGCTCCTGTGTCAAAAATCAAATTCAAAGGTATAAAACCTTCCAACTTTAATTCAACTATCATCAGATCTCCTTTCACATAAAAAGGAATGGCTATGGGTTTGGAGGATTTTGATGGTGGTAAATGTGGAGCTGCTAGCGTTGGTGAGAACGTTATGAAAAGAAAGACTATTGAAAGTATGCTTATGATCATAAAAAGAGTTTTAATCAATTCTCCAACTGCAATAGCTTTGCTTTCGGATGTTCAGAATGAATTTTTCGGAATATAAATGCTGAACCAAGTCCTGAAATTAAATGCCAAATGCCCCAAAATGCAGCAATGAGCAACATACCCGGGTTTGAATCCAGAAAATTAAAGATGATTACAAATGCCAAACCTGTATTTTGCATTCCAGTCTCCAAAGTGATCGCTATGGCATTGTATGCTTTTAATTTTAATATATAAATTGTTATAAGATAGGTGATTATTAAAATAATTAAATTGTGACCAATAACCAGACCTATAACGGCATGGAGGTAGGTTTGGACGGCCTCAAAGTTGCTATACAATCCCACAGCAATAAAACCGAAAAAAATACTAAAACTTAAAATGTTTGTAGCTTTTTTGATTTTATTGGCAAATGTGGTGAAATACTTTTGGGTCAACATCCCTAATATTGTAGGAATTATGGTGATGAGGACAATTATTTTAAACATTTCCCAGATCGAAAGCGAGAAATCATTAACCTCACTTCCGAGAATGGCATCCGGTAGAAGAGCGGCGAAAATGGCAAAATTTAATGGAGTAGCAAAGGTTGCCAACATTGTTGCAAAACTCGTTAAAGTAATAGACAATGCAGTATTAGCTTTCGCAATGTGAACAGCAAAATTAGAAACATTCCCCCCCGGACAAGCCGCCACCAAAATCAATCCTAAAGCAATCGATGGATGTGGTTTGACAAGCAATATTAGGAGGAAGGTCAATAAAGGAAGAAAGAGAAATTGACTCGCCAAACCTAATAAAACCAGTCTCGAATTTTTCAAAACATAGGTAAAATGAGATATTTTGAGATCTAATGCCACCCCAAACATGATGAAAGCAATTAAAAAATTTAATAGAAAAACACTATCTTCATTAAATACGATGGGCACACTATCAAAATTTTCCATTGCTTCTTGTTAATTCTAAACAATATAACAAGATTGCTTTATTTGGTAAAATTTTGGATACTAATTCGGTCGTTTGGAAGCGTTTTTGGATGAAATTTCAAATTTTGCAAAAAAACTGACCTAAATTTTATGGAATTTGAAGATTTTTGCGTCTATATAATGAAGGGCAGATTCAAATTGACATTTTTGATTTGAAAAGACCGCAAACTTTATTATTAAATTGAATAAATTGAGGAATGGATAACAATGTATCTGTGAGTGATTTGGCGGCGTATTTTTATAGTCAAATTACCAAATTGATTGCTGAAGAAGAGGAAGATTGGTTGCCCAAATTTGCTCATATTTTCACTAATTTTATTATATTAACTACTGACAAATCCGGATTGGTTTTCAATTCGCTATTTGCAAGAATGTCTTATCTGGCTTACACTGAGAATATTCGGGGTGATTTAAGTTACTGCATGCACAAAGCGCGGAAGCAATTTGAGTCGAATAGTGCCCAAGCTTATTTCACCGATAAGAATTCTTATGCTATACTCTGTATTCTTATAGAAAAAGTGTGGAAGGAACCGGTTCCTGGTGATTTGGCATTTATTAAGGAGTTTCTTCCGGTAAAACAATATTCTCCGAGTTCCAATTATTTAAAGTTTTATCCTTATGTAAGGCTTCATTTATTAGAAAAAATTGAAGAAAAGGGTCATTGGAAAGTAGTGTGGGAGGATCACCCGGATGAATATTTCTTTTTAAATTATAGAATTAGCGATGAAAAGGAAAATTTACAATCTACTGTAAAATTAATTGAAGAAAAGTATTCCTTGCCCCTGACAATTAGTGTCATAGACGCAGAACTGAGAGATGAAAATATTTTTGAAGGAAACGCCATCATTCTCGAGCCTGATTTTTTGATAGATGTTACTACTATCGCTCAGAGTTTTCATAATAAAGGTACTTTTCCGCATTTACAGATTTTGAATAAATGGCTGCCTATGCTCAGCAGCCCTTCGCTATTGCTGGGAAATTTAGCCAATTTTACCCTCGATCACTTGATAGGCAAATCAGATTTGACTTTTAAGGAATTGCTTCCCTTATATTTTAGAAATTTTGCACTGGATTTTGCTTTTATGAATGATGCGGAGCTAAGAAAGTTGCTTTTAGATCTCCAAGTTCATTTTACGAGTCTGAAGACAATGGTAGATTCCGGTTTTGCTAAAGTAGGAATTGATATTTCCGATTGTTTTTTAGAACCCACTTTCTATTCCTCGCGCTACGGAATTCAGGGGCGACTTGATATATTATATCAAAATCCTCGGGCAGTCAATGACTTATGTATAGTAGAATTAAAGAGTGGTTCACCCTACAGACCTAACAAATATGGCATTGGACATAGCCATTATATTCAAACACTGCTCTACGATTTGTTGATCAGGTCTGCATTTGGCGAAAATAAAAGGCCTGTAAGTTATATTTTATATTCTAAAATGCTCTTGGATCAGCTAAAATATGCACCGGCTGTTCGATCTCAGCAGTATGAGGCACTTGATGTCAGAAATCAAATTGTCGTGCAGGAAAAGGAGCTTTCTGAGGTATATTCCGTGGAGGAAATGGAGGATTTTTTGAATCCATTAAGAGCTGAAAACAATCCGACTGTCGAAGGCTTTGTAGCTTCGGATCTCAGACATTTCTTCGAAATTTGGAATGGTATGGATGGGATGGAGAAAGCATATTTTAGTGCTTTTATGGGATTCACAGCGAGAGAGCATTTGTTATCCAAATCCGGTATTCAGAATAATGAAAGATCCAATGGGCAATCCTCACTTTGGCTGGAAAGTCTTCAGGAGAAGGAATCTAAATTCTCAACCTTGAGCTTTCTGAGAGTGATAGAAAATCGCAGCAATGAAGCAGATCCAATTATAGTCATGCAGCGTAGCGTTCAGACCAATGCCATGGCCAATTTGCGGGTAGGAGATATAGGAATACTTTATCCCTATGATGGAGAGGATCAAACCATTCTAAATGCACAGCTTTTTAAGTGCAGTATAGTCCAGATGGATGATAAGACGGTGACGGTGAGATTGCGGGCTGCAGTTTTCAGCAAGAAGCTTTTCGAAGGGATTAGTTTTTGGAATATTGAGTCTGATCATATGGACAGCAGCTTTAATGCGCAATACCGCTCCTTTATTTACTTGTTTAAATCAGATTTTATCAAACGAAGGAAAATATTGGGTATTTTGCCACCTGCGCTGCCTTCGAAAAAGGTTATTGAGCTTCCCTTCGTTTTATCTGAGGAGCAGAGGGGCATCATTTCAGGTATTATAAATTCATCGGATTATTATTTACTTTGGGGCCCTCCCGGAACAGGAAAGACATCCTTCATCTTGAAATATTTGGTACAGTGGCTGATGGAAAATACGCAGGAGCGGATCATGTTAATGGCACTTACCAATAGAGCTGTAGATGAAATCTGCGATGCAATTCTCGAAATTTCGCCATCAGTCTCAAAGGAACTGATACGTATCGGTTCTCGTTTTTCAGTAGGAGAAAATTCCAGAGAGTATCTGCTACAAAGTCAAATGGAAGAGGTTGAAAATAGGGATGGTTTGCAAAAGATTTTGAAGCAGAAAAGAATATGGACAGGAACTGTCGCCAGCGTCAATGGAAAACGGGAAATATTGGAGCGTTTGAAATTTGATAGAGTTATTATCGATGAAGCTTCGCAATTGCTAGAGCCAATGGTGGTGGGTTTATTGCCGCTTTTCGATCATTTTACCATGATTGGGGATCACAGACAGTTACCTGCAGTGGTGGTTCAGCCGGAGAAAACCTGCAAGGTGAAAGAGAAAGTTCTCAATGAAATTCATTTGAATACCTTGTCGTCTTCTCTTTTCGAAAGACTTATCGATCGGAGTAAGGATCTGAATTGCCCGGATAATTTGGGTAAATTAAGTTTTCAAGGCAGGATGGTGCCAGGTATTATGGAATTTCCATCTACTCATTTCTATAACGGGGGACTTAAAGCATTAGATTCAGTAAAAAGCCAAAATCATTGGGAAATAAAAGATTCTGTAGATCAAAGAGATTTGGAATTTAAAATGTTGGTTTTGGAATCGCCCTCCCTCTTTTTACCTCATAGTTTTATTCAACCCGGAAATGTCAAAACGAATAAAGTAGAAGCGGAACTTACCGTTGAATTAATTAAAAAACTCACCGCTTGGTATGCAGAAATGGGGAAGGAGTGGACTGCGAAAACTCTCGGGGTCATCACACCTTATCGGTCACAAATCGCTTGCATAAATAAAGAAATTCACGATGCAGGTTTGGATGTGAATCAGTTTTCTGTGGATACTGTGGAGAGGTATCAAGGAGGAGCGAGAGACATTATAATTATATCCTTATGTTTGAATAGCAAGCAGCAATTGCAAAATTTGGTTTCACTCTCCTCTGACGGTGTCGATAGAAAGCTGAATGTGGCATTGACCCGTGCTCGAAAGCAATTATTTATCATTGGGAACCCACTTTTGATGAAGGAGTCTAGGTTTTATAAGGCTTTGATGGATCAGTTGCCTTCTTTGGATTATTTGTTGAAGGATACTAAGAATCAAAAATCAGGTATTATAGGTAAGTAAAGTAAAATTTTTTGATGACATAAATTGAATTTTCAGACACAAAGTCCTTGTTTTGATGTAAAATGTGTAAATTGGGATCTAGAATTCATATTTTTCACAATCTCGAATTTATGTTACGTTTTGTAATTATTGTTTTAAGCCTGTTCCCATTGATATTATTATTATGAAATACTTTATTTTATATTTTTTACTTTTATTAAACACTCTTCTATCGGGTCAGAGTAAACAGGATTATTATTGGCTATTGGGTTATGAGACAAACTTGGAAGGAAATGGAGCGAATGGCTATTGTTTTGACTTCAATCAAAAGGCCATGACCATCGACCCTTTAACCCTGCCTTTAGGCTTTAGTATGAATAATGCCTCTATATGTGATATGGAAGGGAATCTACTTTTTTATACCAACGGGCAGGCGGTGATGAACAGGGAGATGGAGATCATGGCGAATGGTGATAGCATCAATGCGGGAAGATGGCAGGAGCTGTTCTGGGCCAATCCTTTTAGGGGCTACCCCGGCAGGCAGGATGTGTTGATACTACCAGATCCCGGCGATGTCAATGGATTTTATTTGTTTCATAAATCGCGTGAATATTTCCCGACGGAAAAGGATTCTACAAGACTAAGATGGAGTTATATTGATATGAATTTGGATGCTGGATTAGGAGATGTAAGCTCAAAAAATAATGTAGTTTATGATAAACATGATATACTATGGAGTTATTTTACAGCTATTTCTCACAAAGACGGTAAGGATTGGTGGTTACTTCAACCTAGTTTAGAAGATTCTACTATTCTCACCTTTTTATTGGATGATCAGGGGATTCATCGTCAGGAGGATCAGAGTGCAAAAGTGTATTTTGACAGACATAGATCGAGTTCCAGCGGTACGGCCAAGTTCAGCCCTGACGGAACTAAATATGCGATTTATAATTACTATGATCAGCTGCATGTCTATGATTTTGACCGGAGTAGTGGGAAGTTGAGCAATCATGTACAGGTAGAGATCTATGACCCCGAAGAAATAGACAGAAATGATATTAGATTTGCCAGTGTAGAATGGTCGCCAAACAGCCGGTTCATCTATACGGCATCCAGGGATGACCTGTTTCAGGTGGATTCATGGGAGGAAGACATCCATTCAGGGGTAAGGTTGATAGACACATTTAATGGGACTGCAGATCCATTCTGGACAGTTTTTACATTAATGGAACAAGGACCCGATTGCAGGATATATATGGCTCCTCAAAGTGGCTCTAAATCAATGCATGTGATCAACAAACCGGATGAATTAGGGACGGCCTGTAATTTTGTTCAAAATGGGATACAACTGCCCTATCATAATAGTGGTTGTCTGCCCAACTTCCCCCGATTCAGGGTGGATGAAGAGGAGAAGTGTGATCCTACGTTGGTATCGGTATTCGGCCAGACAGTCTATTACCGCAGGAATATAGAGGTGTACCCCAATCCGTCAAGCGGTGTTTTTCATATAGTCAAGCCTGAGGAATTGGAGGAAGGGGATTTAAGGGTGATGGATCAGAATGGCAGGGAGATATATCAGACGAAGATGGGTGGCTTGCCGCAGAATACTCAAATAGACATCAGTAGTTTTCCTTCGGGCATGTATCTGTTGGAGATATTCCCGGAAGATAATACAGAGAGGATTTTTTATAGTGCGAAGTTGAATAAGATGTAGGGGTGGGAAGACATTTTAATATATAAACCGGTTCAGATTTTCACTTTCTTCTGATGATGTGGATAGAAAGCTGAATGTGGCATTGACCCGCGCTCGAAAGCAGTTATTTATTATTGGGAACCCACTATTGATGAAGGAATCGAGGTATTATAAGGCTTTAATGGATACTCTTTCATATTTAAAGTCCTAATAAAACTCAGATTTAGGCAAGAAATTTAAATCACTTGTATTATTTGACCATAGAAATATTACCTGATTTCTCCATTAAAATGATTGATATTAAGGAATGATTTTAAAATGATGCTCTTTTAGGATTTGTAAAGAGAATGATGGTATATTATATAAATTTCCCATTAAATTTTACTAAAATTTAATTTTTATTTTGTTAATTAAACCATAATACATATCTT
>CALCSX010000041.1 GCA_937894165.1 uncultured Saprospiraceae bacterium
TTTCTGGTTTCTTTCCTTCAGATTTGCTAATTTTGAATTATAAATGAAATATGAAAATGAATAGCCTTAGTATATCAATTAGCAAAGAAATTGAAGAAGTTTGTCCTGAATTTCATGTGGCAGCAATAAATTGTAAAGTTAAAAACAGCCCTTTTAATAAAGAATTATGGAATGAAATTGACCAATTTATATCTCAATTCGTTAAGAATAACAAGATGGGAGATATCAAGAACATAAAGACCATTAATGCCACAAGGACTGTTTATAAAAAACTAGGTAAAGAACCCAATAGATACAGACCTTCCGGGGAAGCTTTATGTCGTAGATTGATTAAAAATCAAGGGTTATATCAGATTGATACACTTGTAGATTTGATCAATTTAGTTTCACTTAAAACCGGTTATTCAATTGGAGGATTTGATGCAGACAAGATTATAGGCGATCTTGAGCTTGGAGTTGGTAAAGCTGGAGAACCATTTGAAGCCATAGGTAGAGGAGAAATGAATATTGAAAATATGCCGGTTTATCGTGACAGTGTTGGTGGCATCGGAAATCCTAGTAGTGATGAGGAAAGAACTAAAATTACTCCGGATACTTCTAATTTATTGATGCTTATAAATGGATACTCAGGAAAAAAAGGATTGGAAGAGGCGGTCAACTATTCAATAGAGTTGTTGAAAAAATATGCGGGTGCTGATGATTCTAGCATTTTTCAATATTATTTTTCTGCCAGTTCATAAGATTAACTGTTTGTACTAGTGTTTTTTCAGAATTTCCTCAAGACTATTCGAAAGGTTGTACCGGATCCTAATACTGATTCCTTGACAAATATTTTCCCACTGTGATTCACCTCCACTATTCTTTTTACAAGTGAAAGACCGAGCCCCCACCCTCTAGCTTTAGTAGTGTAACCGGTGTTGAACACGGTGTTGTATTTTGATTTCGAAATTCCTTTTCCACTATCTGTAATATCGATATGAACATTTTTATTGTTTTCTGAAACTGCAAAGTCAATTACACCTTCACCTTGCATTGCGTCTACTCCGTTTTTTATGATATTTTCTATTACCCAACTAAAAAGTGGTTCATTTAATAAAACCATTAAAGGTTTTGGTGATAAAGCTTGTCCGATAAAATTCAAGTTTATTTTGACCTCGTTTGAAACACGTCGCTTCATATAACCAATTGATTCATTTAGAAAACCAACTAAATCAACGGAATTTAAGTCTTCTTCAGCTCCAATTTTTGAAAATCTTTCCGATATCATTTTCAATCTGTCCACATCTTTATCAATTTCTTCAAGCAATTTAGGTTCAACCTCTTTAAGTTTTAAATATTCAATCCATGCCATCAATGAAGATATTGGAGTACCCAATTGATGCGCAGTTTCCTTTGACAATCCAACCCAAACTCTGTTTTGTTCTGCACGACCCGATCTGTTTAATGCAAAAAAAGCAAGACCTATAAATAAACCAATAATTATTACTTGCATGAATGGATATATTTGTAGCCACTTAAGAGTATAGGAGTCATCGTAGTAAAGCAACTGATTTGTTTCAATAAGCCGAATGGGATCATGCCGTTGACTAAATTTCGTAATCTTGTTTCGCAGAAATATATCGGATTTTTTTTGAGGTAGCTTGATATTGTGTGATTGCATTAAACCTGAGCTTTCATCATAAATAATTACCGGTATAGTGTTGTTGCTCTGCAAAATTTTAAGTCCAATCAGCAAGTCGGCATTATCATCAGTTGCCATTGATTCGGTTGCCATTGCCCAGATCTCTATTTTGACTCGCTCTTCTTCGGCCATTTTTTTGGCTAGATTGTTCGAAAGCAATAATGATATTATAGCTACCACTATTGCGAGAATAACAAACAGGTATGTGAGAGACTTACGCATTTTTATCTACAAAGTTAAAATGATTTCGTACTTTTGTTATGTTACAATACAAAAACATTATCATTCATGGAGAAATTATACTTAATTCCTGTACTTCTGGGTGACACACCTGTAGAACGGGTAATTCCTTCTTATAATATAAAGATAATTTCGAGTCTGAAGTTTTTTATTGTTGAAAATTTACGTTCATCACGCCGTTTTCTTAAGAAATGCGACCCCAGTATCGATATCGATTCACTAAC
This sequence comes from uncultured Saprospiraceae bacterium, assembly GCA_937894165.1. Lineage (GTDB taxonomy): Bacteria > Bacteroidota > Bacteroidia > Chitinophagales > Saprospiraceae > CALCSX01. The sequence continues at coordinate 2,146 of CALCSX010000041.1, forward strand.
ATTTTATGAACTGAACAAGCATACAGACAAAAGGGATATTTCAAACTTTCTTATTCCGCTTAAGTCTGGTGAAAGTATCGGGATTATGTCGGACGCGGGATGCCCTGGTGTTGCGGATCCTGGAGCAGAGGTTATTTCAATTGCGCAATTTGAAGGTTACGAAATTGTACCATTAGTGGGGCCTTCATCAATTCTTATGGCAGTCATGGCTTCAGGATTTAATGGTCAAAGCTTTGCATTTAATGGCTATTTGCCAATAAATCAAAGTGAGAGAATAAGCAAAATAAAACATCTGGAAAACAGGTGTTATGTTGAAGATCAAACACAAATATTTAT
>CALCSX010000042.1 GCA_937894165.1 uncultured Saprospiraceae bacterium
TGGAAGGCTTGCTAATGTCGATAATATACCCCGGATCGTTTTCGAAGACGTCAAGATAGATATCGCTGTTTGATGATGTTTTGCCTTCCAGGTAAGAACCACCAATTGCGGTAGCCGACCTAAAAACGAAAGATACTTGAAGAATTTCTTCTTGTGCAGGTACGCCGTAGAATTGTCGTACGGAGGTTGGAATGGTAAATGAATACAGATTCTCTTCTAGCCTGGTTAATTTTGTTTCCGGGGTGTTTTGTCCCCAATTGGTTTTCACATATTTCCAATCGCTTGGTCCGGAGGAATTTTCGGTAATAACCCCGGTATGTGCGTAAACATCTCCTGTAAAATCCTTTAATCCCATTGAACCTTCGTCAGCTCTGAAGAGCACAGTTATAGGCTCATCGACACCCGGGAAATAAGGTATTGATTCTATCAACTGAGCTGAGGAAAAATATGAAATGAGGAGAAATGGTATGACAGATAGTTTGAAAAGTGATTTCATTATATAAATTTTATAGCTGTTACCAAAATAGGTAAATTGTTGAGTCCATCACGAAACGGGTTTTCAGAGTGGACTCTTAGATTAAACAAAAATTAAACAAAAAGAAAGGGGAATTGATTTTGCAACACCCCTTCCAAATATCAAATTATTTTCACGAATGAAAGATCGGCTTTCTTTCAGTCATTACTTAATAGCCTTCATTCTGTTGCAAATTAGGATTAACACTTCTATCCTGTGAAGGAATAGGGAAGACATTTCTGAAAGAAGGTGTCGTAGAACCATCTTTAGTGCCACCCTTCCATTGCCAAAGGTAATCTCCGTCCGTAAATTGACCAAAACGAACTAAATCCGTTCTTCGGTGGCATTCCCAATACAATTCCCTACCTCTTTCAGCCAAAATGTATTCTAAATCCAGATCGCTTTCCGAAATATTCCCTCCTGACCCTTGGAAGGCACGTTCCCTAACCGTATTGATATAGTCGACAGCCTGAGAAGTATTTCCAAGTCTAAATGCTGATTCTGCTGCCATCAAATAGGCATCTGCAAGTCTGAACATTGGAAAATCTGTATCCACAAACTCAGTATTGGAGCCACGTTGGCCTGTCGAGGTCACATTTCTATATTTTGCGACAGCAATTCCGTGGGTAAATAAACTTATATCTTCTATATCTGCTTGTTGCCCTTGAGTGAAGAACAAAGGTCTCCTGTCGAAAGAAAGATTATTTATTTGATAAGTATAGTCAGGCTTTGCTACCATCAGACGAATAATATGTCTGGCATTATCGGTAATTTTAGTGATAGGTCCTTCAGCAGCTGTAAGAATTCCGTTGCCATCGCTATCGCCTAAAGTGATATTATCATCTCCATTGGCTCTGAAAACAAATTCCCCCGCTTGTAAATTTAGATCTACAACGAGGTTTTTAGCTTCCGGATCCCATTCCAATGCTGCGCTGCCCCCCGGCACTGCTGTTCCGACAATTTCCCAATCTCTTTTTTCGATGGTATAGGTTAATGAGCTAATATCTGCCCTTATATAATGTAATCCTGCTTCAGGAATTTCTATAAATCCACCATTTAATTGTAAAGTACCATCATTGGCATTAGTACCATATATAGGAGGTACGTCCGGAGCGGGTATAGTTTGAAATTTGATAGTAGAATTAGGTTCCGGGAAATAGATATGACCTTCAAAAACATTCGGTGATCCAACAATTACTGAAAGAGAATTATTCACATCTTGAGGATTATTACCTTGATGAGAACCCGGTACGTATAATTTTCTATAACCTGCAGTTCCTCCCGGATTTGGAGCTGAAATAACTCCTCCTCCAGCTCCTGTCGGGAAAATATTATAGAATTCAGGTGTTGTTCTTAGACCTGCCCAACCGCCTTGCACACCGAAATCCTGAAGTGCTCTAGCCGTCATGTTTGTCCCTCCAATCGATGCAAAAATCATAAAAGTGGTACCACCAAAAGTCAGTGTGTTGATACCATCAAATGCCACCGGAAAAATTATTTCTGGTGAATTATGATTGTCAGCAAGGAAAAGATGATTGTATTCCGGCGAAAGTGAATAACCTGAATTAATTATTTTTTCGCAAACAGACAGACAATCGTTATGTCTATTCTGCCCTACATAAACTTCTGCATTTTGATACAATTTTGCCAATACCATCCACGCAGCAGCCTGATCTGCTCTACCATATTCATTGGTAGTTGGAGCTCTCAACTCATCTTCTATGGCAAGAAGCTCGGATTCTATGTAAGTAAATAATTCCTGCGCTTCAATTTGTCTAGGAAAAAATGCTGCGATTGGATCCTCTTCGGTGACAAAAGGTACATTTCTGAAATGATCCAGACCATGCCAATAGCTCAAGGCTCTCAAAAATCTGGCTTCCGCTCTGTAAGTTTGAATTTCATCGCGCAATGGTCCACTTACGCCTCTTTCATCTAATTTGTCATCGCTGGTTTCACGAATAAATTCATTGCAGATAGTAATTTGGTAGAAAATTCTTGAATAGAAAGCGTAAATAAAACCATCCGCTTCCGTCCAGCTCTGCTCATGGAAATCTTGAATGGTAGCATCGTTCCATGCAATAAGTGCTTCATCTGTAGTTAATTCCTGATGATAGAACATTCCACGAAGATATTGGCTGAAACCTTCATCGATACCGGAAATATCTGCTCGCCCTGCCGGACCTTCTTGGCCTGTAACAGCCAATCCCGCATACAATCTCGCCAAGAATCGACGGTAATTGTCAGGGTCTTGAAAAAGTACCTCTGAAGTTAAATCTTCCGGATCTAAAGGAATAGTGTCTAGATCTTTGAAACAACCCGTTAAGAAGCTTAGCACGAAAATTAAACTGAGTATTTTAATATATTTCATAAGAAACTATTTTTAATTTTTAAACTCTAAAATGTAGCACTAACACCGAAAACAATAGTTCTAGGTCTCGGGTAGAGATTACTGTCAATTCCTCCGAATACTTCCGGATCCAATCCTGTATATTCAGTAATTATGAAAGCATTCTGAAGTGTAGCATATATTCTAAAAAAGCTGTTTTTAAATTGATTGAAGGAATAACCCAAAGTAATATGATCCATCCTGAAAAAAGAGGCATTCTCGATAAAGTGATCACTGAAGGTTGCACTTGCTTGTTCTGTGATATTATTATCAACAGCTGATCGATGCACATTCGATGTGTATAAATTAGGATGCAGCAATCTGTCCTGATAACCTATTTCTGTCGCAATATTGTTATACACATAATTGCCAAGTGATGCTCTTCCTGCGAAGGAAAA
>CALCSX010000043.1 GCA_937894165.1 uncultured Saprospiraceae bacterium
GCGGGGTGGAGCAGTTGGTAGCTCGTCGGGCTCATAACCCGAAGGTCGCAGGTTCGAGTCCAGCCCCCGCTACTATAAAGTCGATTTGGTTTCATACCGGATCGGCTTTTTTTGTGCCTAAAAGATTCGTTGGAATACTGTTCTTAGACCAACGAAGGTTCACCCTAAATTATCGACTTCAGACAATTAGACAATTATTTTTTACTGGAAAAATAATTTGATTGTTAAAAATTATCGAGGAGCCATTTCATAAAATAATCCTGCGCCAAAGCCCAGCGGCAAATCAAAAATTATCCAAATAACAAGTAAAGCTATCCAACCTATTAGGAATACGATAGAATAAGGAATCATTGATGAAATTACTGTACCAATTCCTGCATTCTTATCGTATCGCTGGATGAATGCTACAATCAAGGCAAAGTAGGACATCATTGGAGAAATAATATTGGTCACCGAGTCGCCTACCCTGTACGCTACCTGCGTAAATTCCGGGGAATAGCCCAGAAGCATAAACATGGGAATGAAAACAGGAGCCATAATTGCCCATTTCGCAGAGGCACTCCCCATGACAAGATTTATAATTGCTGACACAAGAACAAAGGATATCATCAAAGGTATGGGTCCTAAGTTCAAAGCCTGCAATGATTCCGCCCCTTGGATAGCAAAAATCAGCCCAATATTAGTCCAATTAAAATAAGCGACAAACTGGGCAGCAAAGAAAACAAGAACAATATAGGAGCCCAAAGTCTCCATACTTTTAGCCATCCCTCGCATTACGTCAGAGTCATTTTTCAGCGTTTTAGCTCCTACCCCGTAGGCAATTCCGACTATGGCAGCGCCTAAAAATAACAGAGCAACAATACCTGACATAAAAGGTGAGCGAAGAATATCACCATCAACAGGATTGCGTAAATAACCATTGGCCGGAATAAGTCCTCCCAAGAGGAATGCGGTAAATAGAAGAGTCGCAATTAGAGCATAAATCAATCCCTGCCGTTCTAAAGCCGTCAATGTGCTTACTGCTTCAACCTTTTCCGTTCCTTCATACACTCCGAGTCTGGGTTCCACTACTTTTTCAGTAACCCAGGTGCCTAAAAAAGTAATAAGGAAAGTAGAAACGAACATAAAATAATAATTGCAAGCAGGATTGACTTCATATTCAGGAACTAGGATCTGCGCGGCTTCCTGAGATAATCCTGCTAATAATGGATCGATTGTTCCTAGCAATAAATTAGCACTATATCCACCGGATACTCCCGCAAATGCTGCAGCTAATCCTGCCAAAGGGTGACGTCCGGCTGCCAAAAATATAACAGCGGATAGAGGGACAAGCAGAACATAACCTACTTCACTGGCAGTATTTGACATTACTCCCGAAAAAACTATTACTAAGGTGAGTAATTTTGGTGGGGATTTTAAAACTATAAGTCGCAATGAAGTTCCAATTAATCCCGAGCCCTCAGCTATCCCGATACCTAATAGTGAAACCAAAACAGTGCCCAGGGGAGCGAAAGCAGTAAAATTGACTATCATTTTGGTGAGAATCATATGCAATCCTTCTGTAGACACCAAATTGACCACAGACACTGATTCACCTGTCCCCGGATGCAATACAGTCAGATCAAATAAGCTTAAAAACCAAGAAAGTAATATCACGAAACCTGCAAACCCAGCGAAAAGTGTAGCGGGATGAGGAAGGGCATTGCCCACTCTTTCTATTATGGAAAGGAATTTATTGACCCAACCTGTATTTTTTGTAGCCACGTGGATAGTTTTAATAAAATGAAGATCGAATATAGAAAAAAAGTAAAGATGTTAAATAAAAGTGCTTTAAAAATGTTAAAAATAGGTTGTCATTCCGCGATAGGAAGGAGAATTTGAAATAAGATTTTATAAATATTTTGTTAATTTGCTTGTTATAAACCTATAACAAAACAGACAATATAAACACAATTTATTATGGACAAGCAAATTTTAGGGTTACACCATATCACGGCAATATCAAATAATGCAAAACAAAACCACCACTTCTATACAAATGTATTGGGATTGAGAATGGTAAAAAAGACCGTTAATTTTGATGACCCCGGCACATACCATTTCTATTTTGGTGACGAACAAGGAACTCCGGGAACAATTATCACTTTCTTTCCGTGGGAAGGAATTGGAAAAGGAAGAAACGGAGCGGGTATGGCAACTCACACAGGATATTCAGTACCCGAAGGAAGTTTTTCATTTTGGAAAGAGCGTTTAAAGAAGCATGGAATATCAACAGGTGAAAGCGAAATAGTTGGAGAGAAAGTTCTCTCTTTTAACGATCCTGATGGAATGCAACTGCAACTTATCGTTCCAAACAAAAAAGATTCACGCGAACCATGGACAACTGATGAAATCTCAAGCGATGTTGCTATAAGAGGGTTTCACAATGTTACACTCACACTCCGCTCGGCAGATGCAACTTCTAAAGTTCTAACAGATATTCTCGGTTACACATTAGCAAAGCAAGAGGGAAATCGATATCGATTCGTAATTGACACAATTAGTACAGCCAACATCATAGATATAGTTGAGAGCCCCAATGCACCTTATGGAGATAACTCAGCCGGCACAAACCACCACATTGCATTTAGAGTAAAAGATGATGATATCTTGATGCAGATACGAGAGAAGGTTGTAGCTGCCGGATTAAGTATTACGCCTAAAATTGATAGAGATTACTTCTTCTCGCTATATTTCCGCGAGCCGGGTGGGGTGCTTTTTGAACTCGCAACAGACAATCCGGGATTCACCATTGATGAGCCACTTGATGAGCTTGGCACCAAACTAAAGTTACCAAGTCAATATGAGAATATGAGAGAACAAATAGAATCCGTGTTACCAGAACTATGAATATAAATATAAGCAAGCAAAATAATGAGTCACGTATTAAATATTAAATACGCAGGGGAGCCTTTGGATTCAGCTCAAAAGGCTTTAATAATGCTACATGGAAGGGGAGCTTCGGCCGAGAGTATATTAA
>CALCSX010000044.1 GCA_937894165.1 uncultured Saprospiraceae bacterium
GAAAGCCCTTTTGATGATGGATAAATTGTTACCTCAATCCATAAATTTAAATCTGTATTAAATTCTTCGACTTCAATTATTTGTAAATTATCCATCGCTTTCATATAGTGGAAATATAAATTCGAATTGGTTTCTTTGTCAAAGACTGACCATAGAATTTTACCTACCATCTCAGCTCTTTTTCTACCGGTGATATTTTCTGCTTGTTTATTCCAATATCTCACCACCCAGTTTTGATCTACTGTGAAAAAGGCATCTCCTATACTTTCTAAGATGGTATTCCTTTCTTCAAGTGTATTTTGAAGCTCTATTTCTGTATTTTTTATTTGATTGATGTCTTGAAAACTGCCATATATCTTCGAAGGCATTTCATTCACAAAATCACATTGTCCTATTATACGGATCCACTTTTGATTGCCTTTTGGACTTGTCATTAATATTTCTAGGTCAAAGGATTCACCTGTTTTGGCCAATTTTTCACCTGCCTGCCACATTTTCACCCTGTCTTCCTCACTGTAAAATTCAAAGCCATGTGTTAAGGATGGATTGTAGTCCTCTTCAGCCTCCATTATTTTCCTTGTCATTGGAGACCAAAAAAGTGATCTCTCGGGAGGAGCATTGAGATCCAATTCCCATGCTCCTACCTTCGCAATATTTGTTGTCCTATCAAGTAAACTTTCCAGATCCTTCGTTACTGTTATATTTTTAGCCACACCATATAGTAGTTCATTATCTTCTGAATAAGCAGCATTCCAGGTGAGCCAAATTATTTCTCCTGACTTCGTAATATATCTATTATCAAAGTGATAAATTGAATTTTCATTGTTAAACGAGGAAATAATATCAAGGGTAGCGCGCTTATCGTCGGGATGAACCATCTCAATGAATGGAATACTATACACCTCCTCTTCCGTATATCCCAATAATTCAAACCCTGCTTCGTTCATTTTTATGAATCTCCCCTCATTGTCAACTAAACAGATTATATCCGGGGCATATTTAAAAATATTTTTTAGCTCAAGCTCCTGTTGCTTCCTTCGAATCTCTATGGCTATATAATGCTCTAACTTCTTCAGTATTTCTTCATAAGTAGTTAATTTCTTTCCGGTAGCATTCGTAAATACAAGCAGGATTCCAACAATTTCATTCTCTGCAATCAAAGGAATTCCCAACACTGCCTTTATTTTTGCTTTTTCGGCAGCGGATAACCTTAAAAATTCCTTCTTCTTTTCAAGTTCCCAAATTTGCATCGTCTTTGAATTCCAAATTTTACCCGGGAAGCCTTCATTGAGGTCAAAGGCGACGGTTTCAGCACTCAGATCATGAAATTTCTCGCCATTATCATCACAAGCATGCCAGGCGCTTAAATGCAATTTCGTTTTACTGTAATTAGGCATCCAAATTTCAACAATTGAATAATCACCAAATTCACATAGTAATTTACTAAGATTATCTAATGAAGTTTTTATGGTCCCTTCATTATTGAATAATTGGGATATATCTTTAAATAATTTTTCTTCTTTTTCTTGATTTTTTTGTTCCGTTACATTGCGCTCAACAGAAATATAGTGACTGGCTATTCCTCTATTATTGTAAACCGGAGTCATGGAAAAATTAACCCAGAACTCCTCTCCATTTTTCTTATAATTCACTGTTGTTAACTCACAAGCCTCTCCTTTAGCTAATGATTCTCTAATTCTATCCAAACCGTCCCTGTCTGATAAAGGACCTTGCAAAAATCTTGGATTTCTTCCTAAAACCTCATTTTTGGAATAACCCGTCATTGTCAGAAAGGCTTCATTGGCATAAATTATTTTATCCCCATCTGCAGCGTCGGTAATGATAATAGCATCTTTCGTATGGCTGATACTGCTTTCCAGAAGTTTTAATCGCT
>CALCSX010000045.1 GCA_937894165.1 uncultured Saprospiraceae bacterium
GCAGGTGCTACACCCGGACCCCCTCCTAAAAGAATTCCTCGGCCTTTCATCGGCTTCTCCAGGTACTTCGCTCCCTGCTGAATTGACATTCTACCCGCCACCTCTGACATTGGCACCAATAATGGTAATGCGCCATTGGGCAATTCAACCGTCTCATAAGCTAAACAAACTGCTCTACTCTTGATCATCGCCTCCGTTAATGGTTGGCTTGAAGCAAAGTGGAAATAGGTAAATACCAACTGATCTTCTTTTATCAATTCATACTCACTGGCAATAGGTTCCTTTACCTTGATAATCATCTCCGCAATAGCATACACTTCTTCAATCGTTGGGAGCATTACAGCGCCTGCCTCAATATAGTCTGCATCACTAAATCCACTGCCATCTCCGGCTGTAGACTGCACGTAAACCGTATGATCTCTCTTGACAAATTCGATTACTCCGGCCGGTGTTAAGGCAACACGGTTTTCACTTTGTTTAATTTCTTTTGGAACTCCAATAATCATGGCAAATGGATTTGTTTGTATAAATTATTTTGACGGCGCAAAAATAGGATTTATTTATATTATCGTCTAATTTTTTTAAAATCATTAAAATAATAAAGCCCGTGACTTTTCACAGGCTTTATTATTTACAACTTATTAACCAAAACTTACTTTACAAATATATATCATATTATAATAATATGCTATATATAATGTGTTAAATTTTAGTATTTATTAAATATTTATTTATTTTAATGTGTTATAGGTTGATATAGCCAGTCTTCGCTGATAGAAATATCACTATTTATTTCCGAACATTTATCTAAAAATATCCCTACAGCTGATTTTCCCACCTGACCCAGATCCAAAGTATATTTATTAACATACAAGGCAATATGTTGTTTCATCACTTCCTCATTCATTTCTTGTGCATTCTCAGAAATAAAAGGGGTAATAGTCTCCGCTCGAGCAAATGCCATTTCGATACTCCTGCGAAGATGCTTTTGAACTTCAGCCTTAACTTTCTCTCTCAAATTTCTGCGAACTGCGATGCCGCCAAGAGGAATAGCTGAGCCACTTAAACGCTCCCAATAATCACCTAAATCTTCGATTTTTACTAAACCTTTCTGTTCGTAAGTAAATCTATTTTCATGAATAATCACGCCTGCATCCACTTCTCCATTGATGACCATCTGCTCTATTTCACTGAAAAGTGCAATTTTTAGCTTTTTTACCCCCGGAAATGCAAAATGAAGCAACATATTGGCTGTGGTAGCCTCGCCGGGAATGGCAATGGTCAAATTCCCCACTTCCTCCCTCGAAAATTTTCTTTTTGAAATTAATAAAGGACCCACGCCAAAGCCTAGCGCAGAGCCGGATGGAAGCATCTGATACCTGTCTGTCAATCTAGAGAAAGCATTGTAAGAAAGCTTGCAAACGTCGAATTCCATCGCAAAAGCTTTCTTATTCAGCTCCTCCACATCCGCCATCACCACATCAAATTGAGGTGCATCATTTCCGGTGGCACCCGAAATTAAATTCTCGAAAATAAAGGTGTCGTTGGGGCAGGGCGAAAAGCCTAATTTCAAAATCATTTAATAATCCTATTTATTAGTACCTTTACAAAAATTTTAAGGAAAGGTTTTTAATTATGCTATCAGCACAAGAAATATTATTCGAAGATAACCATTTACTGGTAATTAATAAAAAGCCGGGTTTGTTGTCACAGGGTGACGCTACGGGCGACAAAACGGCGATCGACAAGGTCAAACAATACATAAAGGAGAAATATAACAAGCCGGGGGATGTCTACATCGGCTTGCCGCACAGATTGGACAGACCTGTGAGCGGGGTTTTGATTTTTTGCAAAACATCCAAGGCCCTGACCAGAGTGACGCAGCTCTTTCAGGACAAAGAAATCGACAAACGATATGTGGCTATTACTACTAATAGACCCAAAGATATTGAGGGCGTCATTTCTAATTACTTGACCAAAGATCCTGAAAGAAATAAGGTTCAGGTCAGCAACCATGCATTAAAAAAGGGTGGATCTCAGTTGTCTACCACAGAATATTCTTTAGCAATGTTTTTGGAAGGCAAGGCAGTATTTAATTTAAATCCTGTGACGGGAAGACCACATCAGTTGAGGGCGCATTTAGCTTCCATCGGCTGTCCCATTATCGGCGATAAAAAATATGGCTCTCCGCGTCTTTTGGAAGATCAATCCATAGCGCTGCATTGTAGATCGATGAGTTTTATTCATCCGGTCACTAAGGTGCCTGTCAACCTCAAAGCGGCCTATCCCGGAAATATGATTTGGGACATTGTGAGGCACGAGTGGGAGGTGTAGGCAATTGTTAATGGTTAATGGTTAATGGTTAATGGTTGGTTCAATTACGAATTAAAAATTACGAAACTCAAGTTCAACGAAGTCAATTGCGTTTTCAGTTTCATCTGCGGGCGGAAGTGCCCTCTTTAGGGGGTTAGGGGGCTGTAGGGCCTTAAATAATTGTTAATGGTTGATGGTTAATGGTTAATTGGACGAAATTTCTTGGTTTTTGTGAAATGCCAGCGCTAGTCCTTTAGGGGATTGTGGGGCGTGCGTGGGCTTTTATAATTGTTAATGCTATCAATCTTATTTTTAATTTCAATGTAGGGACAAATCTTGATTTGTCCGATTCCATTTATATCCAGTAAAAATTAAAATTTCAAATTTATTCCGGTTCAACACCTGGGCCAACCCTTCAGGGATTGAGGGGCGTGCGTGGGCTTTTAAAATGGGTACTGGTTAATTGTCAATGTTTAATATACGAAATTTCTTGGTTTTTGTGAAATGCCAGCGCTAGCCCTTTAGGGGATTGTGGGGCGTGCGTGGTCCTATTATTATTCTGAATTAAAAAATAAAAATACGTTTTCATTAATAACTGGAGGCAGCGACGTCCCCTTCAGAGGATTGAGGGGCGTGCATGGGATTTTAAAATGGGTAATGGTTAATTGTCAATTAATAATTGTTAATTTGATTTTATTATAAAACTCATTTCAAAATTTTAATGTCCGGATAATTCGTAATTTATCCGATTTTTACCACATTGTACACTAAATTTTTGATTATCAGCCCCCTTATCATTCTAAAAAATCATTAAGAAATTATTAAATTAAAATTTAGTAACAACCTTTGATTTCCTAAAAACTATTATTACTTTTGCGCTCGGTGAGGGTCATACGGTCAGCTCCTTCCAAACCCCCTCAGGGTAGAAATACAGCAAGGGTAGGAGGTCGTAGCGATTCGGTGTGATTCCTCACTTTTTTTTTAGCTCATCACAATTACCTACCAATGAAATTTTTTATCGACACAGCTAATATCAGCCAAATTGAAGAGGCGAAAGATCTTGGAATCCTCGATGGTGTTACTACCAATCCCAGCTTAATGGCTAAGGAAGGCATCACAGGACACCAAAATATCATCGATCATTACATCAAAATCGCAGGATTAGTAGACGGAGATGTCAGTGCTGAAGTAAATAGTATCGATTATAAAGGAATGTTGGAAGAAGGGGAGAAGCTGGCTGATCTGGCTCCTAACATCGTGGTGAAAGTGCCTATGACCAAAGATGGTATTAAGGCAATCGTTTCCTTTACAGATATGGGCATTAAAACGAATTGTACATTGGTTTTCTCTGCGGGACAAGCTATTTTGGCGGCTAAAGCAGGAGCAACCTATCTTTCTCCATTTATCGGACGTGTAGATGATATCAACTGGGATGGAATTAAATTAATCGAGCAAATAGCAGAAATCTATGCTATTCAAGGATATTCTACTGAAATATTAGCAGCTTCGATCCGCAGTCCATTACACATCGTCCAGTCTGCCCAAGCCGGCGCGGATGTGGTGACAGCCCCATTGAGCGCCATTTTAGGATTATTGAACCACCCTTTGACCGATATCGGATTAGCGAAGTTTTTGGAGGATTTTAATAAGGGGAATAAATAAGGGTTAATGGTTAATTGTTAATGGTAATTGTTAATGGTTAATTGTAAATGGTTAATTGTAACAATAAAATATAAAATTCATCCCTTTGAAATCCGCGGGCGGGGGACGTCCCCTTTAGGGGAATGAGGGGCGAGCAGAGCCTTTTATAATGGTTAATGGTTCGATTTTTTATATAATAAAAAATAATAATTTGTAGAGACGTAGGACTCCTACGTCTCAAATAAACCATGATAACCTATATAATATATCTTCCCAACCCAATTACCTCACCCATCCTCCTCGTCTCTTCCTCCGGCAAAATATCACAATTATCCCAAAGCCCTGAACCCAATGTCATTGCATAAGCCGTAGGTAAATTATTTTCCATCATCAAAGTCTGAGCTTTAGCAAAATCGTAAGCAAAAGTCCTAAAATCGAGATGTAGATTCCCATGCTTCTCGTCTAAAATTGCATACCAAACATCTGTCGAGCCATTATTAGCCGGCATTCCTATCACCCCGGGATTAATCCATATTTTAGAGCCTAATTTATCGTAAAAGGGCAGCCCACAATGCCCGGCAATAATAATATCCGTCCCCGAAGCCTCAAAAATTGCTTCCTTAATCCTCGGATCCGTACTTTTGAATATAAATTGAGAGATATTCTCCCAGCCCCCCATGCAAGACCATACATTTCCTTCCCGCTATTGAAAATGTCAAATGATGTGGAAGCGTAGAAATATAATCTAAATTCTTACTAGATACCTTCTTTTGGGTATTTGGATACCACGGTAGGGGTAATAGGCAGCCCTCCGTGGACTTGCGTATCTGCTCCCCGCACTATCTGTCCGTAGTTAAGTGTAACCGGACTATTAAATTGGGGTATGAGCAAACCGGCATTTAAACGGGGATCGTAGCTGTAATTTATATTGTCATTGACACCACCGCCCAGACCGTCTACATATTCAAACTGTCCACTATTCCCTGTTCCGTAAATATTTTGAAATTGGGGCAACTGAAATGGTTGTTCAAAGAAAGTGCTTGAATTGAATGAAATGCCAAGACCTGAGTTTTCTGCACCGGTTTTCGAAGTAATCAAGATCACTCCATTTGCAGCTCGCGAACCATAGAGGGCAGCTGCTGATGGACCTTTGAGTACAGTCACACTTTCAATATCATCGGCGTTAATTTCCATGGCGCCATTGCCGAAATCAACTTCCATAAAACCATTAGCAGAATCATCAGTAATATTGACAGTGGTATTATTATTAATAGGAATTCCGTCGAGCACAAATAATGGATTGTTATTTGTAAATGACGATTCTCCTCTGATGGTGATAACTGATGTCGAGCCAACCCCGGACGAGCCTTGACTGACATTCACTCCGGCAACTCTTCCTGCTAAATTATCGATAAAGTTGACTGATTTTACGTCAGATATTTCCTTTGCTTCGATTTTCTGAACAGCATAGCCTAAATTTCGGCTGTTACGCTCCATTCCAAGAGCCGTTACGACAACCTCTTTAGTTGTAAACCTGACTGTAATACTATTTCAAAATAAGTCCGGCCTTCTATTTCGATCTCTTGTGTTGTGTAGCCAAGGTAGGAAACATTGAATTTCTTTACTGCCTTCGAAATATTTAGAGTAAAAAAACCAATTTCATTGGATTGTGTACCCAAAAGGGAGGTATCAGTTTGAGTGATGTAGACATTAGCGCCAATTATTCTTTTCTTCGATTCTCCTTCGTAGACGAAACCTGAGATTTCCTTTGTTTGCTGCGCAATACCGAAATTTAAAAAAAGAAAAATATAAAAATATTGAATAAATATGACTTAATGTAAAGATTGATATCCATGTAGCATTTTTAAAAACTAACGATAAGAATAATTTTCTTTACGTAAATTTAATCTTCCGTGGATTACATACATGGTTAACTAAAAAAGATTCACTAAATATTAACTATAAGTCTAAATATTCGCTTTTCTGATAATTATAATAGAAAGTGACATATAAATTGCTAGGTAAATTAATGACCAAATGATTGCCTCATTAGTTGACAAAAATATGGGAAAGCTCATATTCTCAACCATTTCTTTATATGGCTCCACGAATGGCAGGGGCGTTAGGTCTTCTACCACATTCATAGGATAAAATAAAAAACTCCTATTTTCCAAGAGTTTGAAATGTACTGACCATCTTAGTAAAGGTTCCAAAATAGTAACATAACTAAAAAACAAAAACATGGTGATAAGGC
>CALCSX010000046.1 GCA_937894165.1 uncultured Saprospiraceae bacterium
TTTCAAAAGATGGTTCAAAGTTTGGGGTTATTAGTAATATAAATGCAGAATTTGGCAATTATTTATATGTGTATGATTTTGATAGATGCAGTGGGCATTTAAGTAATCCTAAAGTACATCACTTTGCTCTCGGTTCATTAATCTTATGTGGATTTTCATTTTCCTCGAACGGGAATATCTTATATTTATTTGAGCATCTCAAGCTTTATCAATTTGATTTAACTCATCAGGATATATGGTCCTCAAAAGCCTTAATCGCAGAGACCCAGGATATACAAGATACACTATTAGGGTTTACTTTCCGACCGGTATTTAATCGTGGAGAGATTGGTCCTGACGGCAAAATATATATGCCCATTCAGTTAGGTAGAATTGTTTCAACAATAGATTAGCCCGATGTGTTAGGAGAAGGATGTCAAGTGACTCAGGCGGCTTTCATAGTACCTACACTTAATCGTGGAACAACACCCTATTCACCTAACTTCCGCCTCGGTCCCTTAGAAGGCAGCCCATGCGACACCCTAGGCATCGTCAACTACCCGCTCTCCCGCTGGCGAGCAGACCAGAGTAAAGAGGATTATCTGGAGTTCAGGATGGTGGATAATTCGGACTATGAGCCGACAGAGTGGCACTGGGATTTCGGAGACGGGAATACGAGTCAAGAGAGGCATCCTACACACAGCTATTCGCAGGACGGGATATATGAGATATGTCTGACGGTGAGCAATGCGCATGGGAGTGACACCCACTGCGAGATTTTTAATGTAGGGACGACGAGCGTAGGGGAGGAGAGAATAACGATAGAAGTAGGCGTGTATCCGAATCCTATGCAGAATGATCTTTTTATAGACCTGAAGGATTACTATCCGAAGGAGGCAAGAGTGGTGCTGTACGATATACAGGGTCGGAAGGTGAAAGAGCAGAGGGTGTATCACGGGAGTAACCATGTGTATGTGGGAGGCTTAGCGGCGGGGATGTATGTGTATAGGGTAGAGGATGCGGGAGTGGAGTTGAAGGCGGGGAAGGTGGTGAAGATGTAGGCCTAGCGGCCGTTTTGTCGCTTTGCTGTTCTAAGCCTGCGGCGTTTTGAGGCCTATCGGCCGTTCGAGGTTATGAGTTCTGTTGCCTTCAGCTCGTTCTGAGTTGGGGAGGTTCTTGGGATTTGGGTGGTTTTTTGGGTTTATTCGTATGTTTAATAATACGACCCACGCCGGGGTCGGGAGAGATTATTATGTTGGATTCTAACATAGTTTGACCTCTCTGAGGTCTAATGTAGTTTTTAAGCGATCGAGACGCAATATTTTGCGTCTTTACATACTAAGGAACGTTCGATAGGTGGTTATTTTAATCGAATTTTGAGAATTAATGAATAATTGAGCCGTTTTCTTGATTTGAGTAGATATTCACACTTTGATTTTATAAATAAGCTAAATACTTGATTAATTGATGTAAATATTATATTTTGGAATGGTAAAATGCACTATTACAAGTCAAGTATTGGTCTTAAAATAACAAAAATGGAATATAAAATAAATAATAAGATGATCCAAAACTTGTTTTGGATCATCTTATTAAGCTTAATGAGCAATACTATCATAGCACAAAAACATGATTATAATTGGCGATTTGGCTATAAAGGCTCACATGATCCACCCGGTTCGTGGTGGGGAAGAACGGTTTTTGATTTCACGAAGTATTATGGTGATGATTTCATCACCTTTGATGATCAGAGTCAAAATATCATGAATTACTGGAATACTTGTGTGGTGATGAGCAATGAAGAGGGGAGATACATATTTTCTTATAATGGAACTTACGTGGAAGATGCTTCTCTTAAGGTGATGCAGAACGGTAATAACATGAGCGAATCAGGAGATGAGTGGGGAGAGAGTATGTACCAAGCAGGATTGGCGCTTCCACTTCCCGGCAGTATTAATAAATATGTGTTGTTTCATATGAATATCAAATATTTTGACACTGAGATAAGTGTTACCGGTGAGAATCTGCATTATTCCATTATAGATATGGAAGCTAATAATGGATTAGGTGCTGTGGTGGAGAAAAGACATTTATTGCTATCGGATACCTTGAATCACGGAAAGTTGACAGCCACCCGACATGCCAATGGTAGAGACTGGTGGATAGTAGTGCCCCACCATAGCTCAGGGGAGTTCTGGAAGATTTTGTTGGACGAGAATGGACCGACGATTGTGGATAAACAGGATGTTGGAATGATACATAAAAAAGGGATAGGACAAGCAAGTTTTTCAAAGAACGGGGAAAAGTATGCTTTTGTTGTAAACATAAATGCTGAATTTGGGAATTATTTATATTTGTATGATTTTGATAGATGCACGGGTGAGTTAACAAATCCAAAAGCACATCATTTTGCATTAGGGTTATTAATAAGATGTGGTTTAATTTTTTCACCCAATGGAAAAATACTCTACTCACTTGAACATTCTAAACTTTTTCAATTTGACTTAACCCAAGACGATGTTTGGGCCACTAAAACACTGATAGCAGAAACCAAAGATATAAGGGATACAGTCTTAGGGTTTACTTTTCGTCC
>CALCSX010000047.1 GCA_937894165.1 uncultured Saprospiraceae bacterium
CTATAAATATACGTATAATCAAAGAATTATACATAATTATATTAATAAATATATTGAATTTCTTGGTACAAAAGATTGGACACCCTATGTGCAGGGGTATCCGTCAGAGTAAGGATCTCCGCATTCGCTACAGCCCTTTCCTCTGACCACTTCGTACCCTTACCATCCCTCACGCGGGGGTCTGATTATACGATTATATATCACATTCATCCTGTATAAGGCATTCCCCAATGTTAATTTAATTAATATTTTAAAGGACTCGGAGTGAATTCTTCAGTATAATTTATTTAAAATTTCGTTTTGAAGGATCTTGTTTGTTTGCGAAAAAAGATAAAATCTCAATCTGTTGATCTGTTGTACGATAATAAATTGAATAATTTTCAAATAATACTATACGTCTAATTTCAATTTTATTATCAACTTTAGGAAATAGGTATGGATTTCTGGATAAAAGGAAAATTAAATTATCGAGTTCCTAGCAAGACTTTGAATTTCTTTTTTTGTCCAATTTTCTTCTAAATAAGCAATTGCCATGCTTAATTCCTTTAAAGCATGTTCCGTCCAAAAAATCTTATAACCATTTTTCATACTTTTTTCTAGCTTCGGAATGAGAGATCACTTTTCCTAATTCTGCATCTTTTAATCCCGCCTCTACAGATTCTTTCTCGGCATCAGACAAAATATATATTCGTTCATTGTTTTCACGAATTTTTAAAGCCATGAGTCTATCTATCAAATTGATATCATCAATTGTCGAAAGCCACTGTATTAATTCTATTTTTTTGTTTGAGAGGCTGGTTTTCATGATTTGCTAGTTAACTATTTAAAGATACAAAAAATACAATTAATAAATTAATAGACGATGAAAAACTCATTCGCCATAATTTAAATAAATGTTTTAACGTAAATTCCACGTAAAATATTCATTAAAGAATGATTTAATAACTATTTATGCAGTCCAGAAAATTTTAAAAATTATTACATTATTTTGCCTCATCTCCTTTTTTAATTCTTGATAAACCTCTTTATGAACTTCGTGGTCAGGGTTTTTACCTGAATAGTTTTTAATTAGATCTGCAGCGGTTTTGATTTTTTTCATTACCTCTTCTTTGCTTATGGTGTTAGAATAGGAGACTATGTGAAATGATTCTAATTCATTTTCATACAACGGTTGAGCTTGCTCAACAGAAAAGATGGGCTCCTTTTGGAGGAGTTTAATTTCTTCTTTGGTTAATTCCATTATGGGCACGTATATTCCAGTCCATGCATAATAATATTCTTCATGTATTGGATCTCTTTCAGGTCGCCACTCCTGACAGGGACCTTTGCTTATACAGGAGATATTCTTAATATTTCTAATGGGTATCTTTCGGATGTCTTCTTCCAGGCTGGCTGTCAACTTGTAACCTTCAACGATCGGGTAATTTAAGTTGTAAATAGTATCATAAACTGATAAGGTATCTCCATAAATGTGGTTTAATAGATTGTTTTCATCGTTCCAGTATTCTTCTCCAAATTCTATATACCCAATTATAGTTTCAGTATCAGTTTCAATGTAAACTTTAACCAAAATGCACTGCCACCCACCTGCATAGATCAAATTTATATTAAATATGATTCCCAAAACAAGTAAAATTACTTTTTTCATATTTCCACTTTTTAAAACCTTAGTTTAAATACTTCCAATTCTCTTCTCCCGATCAGATTTTTCATCGAGGTTCATGAAAAAGTATTTCCATAAATATAGATAATATATTGGACATAAGCGCTGAGATTTATAACACGGATTTTATTATAAACGACTTGAATACATAAATTCACCTAAAAAAATTCATATTTTTTTAAAAATATATGTTTAGCGCTTAATTAATTTAATGCATTGATAATGAAATTAATAAAATTTACAAATTATCATAATAAATCTTTTTTCCATTAAAAATTTTACAAAAATTCCCTCCCACTTTATGGAATTTTCACTTTTTTGCGTCTATTAATAAAGAGCCATGCCGAAAGAAATTACAAGAAAGGAATTCACCTTTTTTATTAAGCTAAAACCTAAAGTATCAAACATATAGGATATTTATATAAATAAAATCAATATATATTCTATATTTACAATCCAATTTTAAATAATATTTGAATTATGAGCAAAGACAACAATAAAGACGAAAAATTAAAAGCCCTTAAAATGACCATGGAACGTTTGGATAAAACCTACGGCAAAGGTACTGTGATGAAAATGGGCGACTCCCCAAGAATCGAAGTAGAATCTATCTCAACAGGCTCGCTGAGTCTCGATATAGCGCTGGGAACCAATGGTTTTGTGAAGGGAAGAGTTATAGAAATTTACGGTCCTGAATCTTCAGGAAAGACCACCCTCGCTATCCACGCTATGGCGGAATGCCAAAAAACTGGCGGAATTGCTGCCTTCATAGATGCTGAGCATGCTTTCGATAGAACTTATGCGCAGAACTTAGGCGTCGATACAGACAATTTATTGATTTCTCAGCCTGATAATGGTGAACAGGCATTGGAAATAGCCGAAAACCTGATCAGATCAGGAGCCATAGATATCATCGTAATAGATTCTGTAGCCGCCCTAGTGCCGCGAAGTGAGATAGAAGGAGAGATGGGTGACTCGAAAATGGGTCTTCAAGCTCGATTGATGTCTCAGGCGATGAGAAAATTGACTGCTTCAATCGGTAGAACCGGCTGTTGTTGTATTTTTATCAACCAGTTGAGAGAGAAAATCGGTGTTATGTTCGGTAATCCTGAGACTACGACGGGTGGAAATGCCTTGAAGTTCTACGCTTCCCAGCGTGTGGATATCAGACGTACCGGCTCTCCGATCAAGGACAAGGAAGGCAATGTGGTAGGTAACAATGTGAAGGTGAAAGTGGTCAAAAACAAATTGGCACCACCTTTCAGAGTAGCAACGTTCGACATCACTTACGGTCGCGGAATTTCTAAGAGCGGTGAAATAGTCGACTTGGGTGCTGATCTGGACATCATCCAAAAAAGTGGATCTTGGTATAGCTACGACAATGTCAAAATTGCACAGGGTAGGGAAGGAGCGAAGCAATTCATCGAAGATAATCCTGAAATGGCTGCGAAGATCGAGCAGGAAATCAAAGATAAGATGATTTTGGCTCCGCAGAGAACCGAAATGGATACGGAATAGGACTATTTTTCCGAAATTAAAGCCCAAATGCAACGAAATGATTGTATTTGGGCTTTGTTTTTTTAAGAAAAGGTAATGAGGTCGTTGAGTCGAAACGCCGGCCAGAGAAAGAAAAAATGCTTCAAACATTACCTTAAATCCGCTCTATTCCTAGGCTTCAACTCCCTTCACCTACCCTTCGCTACCCTTCGACTCAGCTCAGGGACCGTCATAGGAAACGGCTCAGCCAAAGGATATAGCTAGTTAAATTCGAAACACCGAAAATCCCACTTACGACTTACGACTTTCGACCCATTTTTGAGGTCGATTAGTCGAAACGAGGTCATTGAGTGCGGTGTCTGAGCGATTCGGAGATGCCTACGGCATCTTTTTTGGACGCAAAGGTTCGCAATGAACCGCAAAGGGCGCAAAGATATTTTAATTTTATATCAGCGAAAAAATAAAAAAGCGTCTTTTCAGCATTGTTTTATTTCATTCATTTACGTAGTAAATAATAAACTCTTAGCGCTCTCTGCGTCCTCCCTTCGCGCGCTTTGCGTTAAAGAACTTGGTGAGTGAAACGAACCTTGTCTAGCTTTATGCCTTCTTCGACCTTTCTAGATTCTGTGTTGGGTATTGTTGTGAGATACCGACTCTCCAACTTACCACTTACGACTAAATCGCTTACGACTCTCAGACTTACGACTTACTACTTACGACTAAATCACTTACGACTCCGAACTTTTATTTAAGGTCACTGAGCAGAGTCGAAGTGCCGACTTGCGACTCCTCGACTGTCTCCTCAACAGACCATTTAAAACTTTTTCTATGATAGGGACTAATCCCGATTTCATTGCATTTCAATCGATGGCTGAGGGTGGGATAGCCCTTATTCTGCGACCAGCCATAATCCGGGAATTCCTGATCAAGTGCCTGCATAAAATCATCTCTGTATGTCTTGGCGAGAATGGAGGCGGCGGCAATTGAAGCAAATTTTGAATCTCCTTTGACGATGCAGTGATTGAGGATAAAAGGGTAGGGCTTGAATCTATTCCCATCGATGAGTAATATATCCGGTTGAACTTTTAGTTGCGAAATAGCAGAATGCATGGCCTTGTAAGTGGCGTTCAGGATATTTATTTCATCGATTTCTTCGTGGGAGCAGAAGGCAACCGAATAAGCTATGGCTTCCTGTTCAATGATCGGACGTAATTCTTCTCTGGTCTGTCTCGAAAGTTTCTTGGAATCGTTAAGCAAAGGATGAAAGAAATCCCGGGGCAAGATCACAGCTGCCGCACAGACAGGTCCTGCAAGGCATCCGCGTCCGGCTTCGTCTACCCCGGCTTCATAATTTACATCCGAAAAATATGACTTAAGCATAAGCATTCAATTAAAGCATCTACTTGAGTTGTTACAAATAAAAAAGCGCAAAACGGTACTCTCATACTATTTTGCGCCAGCGGTTTTGGGATAGCTTGTTAGGCTTTTACTTCTTCTTTTCTAAGCCTTGAAGCCATGAAATATTCGAAAGTAGTAACAAAAATAAAGGTAAATATTACATTTCCAAATAAAGTACCTCTAAAAAATGGAATGCCGGCGATATAAGATTGCATCAGACCATTAAGATCCTTTGAATACATTGCTGTACCTGCCCACACGCCAAAATTTGTTATTAGATAAAATAGTATCGCGGATATCATTCCGGCTCCTAAAATATTGCTAAAAGACTTGTTATTCCTCAACAGGAAGTATCCTGTAAGAATCGTTGCTATATACGCTAAAATAGTAAAGATATATCCTTCATAAAATAGGGTCAGACCTTCAAAGTATTGCATATTAACTACAATATCCGAAATCCAAATTCCTATTAAAACCATAATCATGGTCTTCATGGAATAGCCTAAATAGGCACCTCCAAATACGGCTACCGCCCCTAAAATTGATAAATTAAAAGGCACATCAAACCAGATTTGCATGAATCTGCTTAATGCCAAAAGTATAAAAAATACTACAATCGTTATTAAATTGGATCTCCGTCCCATAATTCTATTCACTTTTTATTTAATCCGGTCTCAAATTTAAACATATAATTGAAAATCCGCTTCCAATTCATGGATTAATTTTAAAATCCTCTATATGTTTTTTTTTAATACATGCATCAAACCTTTATAAATAAAGGAAAATGGAAGAGGTGATGTTTCGTTTTTTAGATTCTAAAAGGAATGTAGGAGCAGATTTTCTGTTTGGTTTTGTCACGATTTTTGCTTCCTTCGGGCAAATATCCCGCCAAAACCCAGTTATCATAATCAATTTCCCGGGGCTATACCCCGGGCTTTGATATTACGCCCCATTCGGGGCTTAGTTTTCAAATACTGACTTGTCCTAAAATAGGTTTATATAAAAAAGCAAAATGGTAGGGAAAAGTAAATATAAATGAAGGAAATTATTTGTTCCGGTAGGTACAAAATATGGGTAGAAAGGAATAAAGAAAGTCGTCCGGTGCCGTAGGTATCGAATTTAGAGCTGGTTTTGTCACGATTTGTGTTTCCTTCGGGCAAAAATCCCGCCAAAACCATTAAGCTTTTTAATATATTTCTAACATAGTTTGACCCACTCCGGGGTCAGGGCTTTTTAAGATAAGACGCGTTAGGATGTCCACAGAGTTTATCTTAGCAAATGGGTAAAAAAATGATGTGTTCAACTCCCTACGGAGTTGGTGGGATTCGTTATTTGTACCCCGAGTTGCAGCCTTTCGGGCTTTACTCGGGGTTATTGATGTTTTACTCCTACGGAGTAAACTTTTGAACACATTTTTTGTGAGTAAATAATTATAAACGAGGACGGTAAATCGGGTGACGAGTTCATCATTGAAGGTTTTGGCGAGATTTTTGCCTCTTTCGGTCAAAAATCCCGCCAAAACTAGATTCTCTTGCATAAATTCCCGGGGCTATACCCCGGGCTTAGTTATTTCGCCCCATTCGGGGCTTGGTTTTCAAAATAAAATTTTTTGCAAACTTGGGTCGATAGTATATAAGGATTAGCTATTTAGGACACATTTTCAAACTTCGCCTCCAATTGTGCCGGTAGGTACAAAATGTGGGTAGAAAGGAATAAAGAAAGTCGTCCGGTGCCGTAGGTATCGAATTTGGAGTTGGTTTTGTCACGATTTTTGCTTCCTTCGGACAAAAATCCCGCCAAAAACATCTATTATTTCTATCATAGTTCGACTTCACTGAGGTTATTTTTGATTAATTCGTTTGTTAATTAAGGGAATAATGTCTATTTTAAAGGCACAAGTTACAAACTTGCGCCAGCAGTGAGAAGAAGAGAGATTATTTTAGGCACATTTACAAACTTGCGCCAGCAGTGAAAAGAAGAAAGAATTTTATATGCACAGTTATAAACATGAGTCAAACTGATTAAGATAGGTATAAGACTTATGATTGATATAGTTTGTTGATGGAGTTAATTGCATCAGGGGTAGAAGCGAGCACGACCGAAAGTGTAGCGATAGCGGAATCTGAGGGAGTAAAGCGGATGACCCGACGCCGACCGGACAGTTTATTGTTTTCATTTGAAGAAAATGTTTGATCCGGAAGGCGGATGCCCACAAATAAGGAAGAGTTAATAAATTGACTAAATTATAAGGGGATTTTTGGATTTTTATGATTATAATATGTAATTTTAATAAATGAGTTTGTTTCTTTCAATATACCGCCAAGTGACAAAATAGCAGATTTAATTCATGCAAAATGACAAATATGTGACAAAATGGCATATTTTTATATTTGCATGTGCCAGTTTTGATCAAAAAATGGATTGGTCAGGAATTTGATGAAAGAATGATAAATAACACTTAAAAAATCTACGATGACATTAGATAATTTCACTATAAAAGCACAGGAAGTTATATTACGAGCGCAGAAAATAGCAGAAGGAAACGGACAGCAGGGGGTCGATACAGGTCATTTGTTGAAGGGATTGATAGATAAGGATGATGAAACGGTGATTTTTCTGATGAAAAAAGCCGGAAGTCAGCCGGATAATCTCAATAATACAGTCGATGGTATCATCAACAGGTATCCCAAACAAACCGGCTCTGAGCAGCAATATCTGACGAATGATGCCAATAAGGTGATCGCCAATGCCAAAGCTGCGATGAAGCAATTCGGGGACGAATTTATCTCGGCGGAATTGCTACTTTTAGGCTTGCTGCAAATGAATGACCAGACGGGGCGGGCTTTAAAGGACATTGGACTCACTGAGAAAAACTTGATAGCTGCAATTCAAGAACTTCGTAAAGGAAATACTGTCAAAACCCAAAGTGACGATAGCAATTATCAGGCTTTGAAGAAATATGCAATTAACCTGAACGAAATGGCGGAAGCGGGCAAATTGGATCCAATTATCGGTCGGGATGATGAGATCAGACGGGTGATGCACATATTGTCTCGTAGAAAAAAGAATAATCCTATCATTATCGGTGATGCGGGTGTAGGCAAAACTGCTATAGTGGAGGGAATTGCCTGGAGAATTGTGAAGCACGATGTGCCTACTAACTTGTTAAGCAAGCGTATTTATTCCCTTGATATGGCTTCGTTGATAGCCGGGGCAAAGTATAAGGGTGAGTTTGAGGAGCGTTTGAAGTCGGTAATTAAGGAAGTCCATGAATCTCAAGGTGAGGTGATCTTATTTATTGATGAGATTCACACTTTGATAGGTGCGGGCGGCGGCGGTGGCGCTATTGATGCTGCCAATATATTGAAGCCTGCACTCGCGAGGGGTGAGTTGAGAACTATCGGAGCAACTACTTTAGATGAATACCAAAAATATTTCGAAAAAGATCAGGCTTTGGTGCGACGTTTTCAGCCTGTTATAGTTGATGAGCCTTCTGTGGAGGACACGATTTCGATTTTGAGGGGATTGCAGGAGCGATATGAGGTTTTTCATAAAATTGATATTTTGGATGAGGCTTTGGTAGCGGCTGCAGAATTGTCACATCGTTATATTGCGGACAGAATGTTGCCGGATAAAGCCATTGATTTGATAGATGAGGCTGCGGCTAAGCTGAGGCTGGAATTGGATTCGGTACCTGAAGTGATTGATGATCAGGAAAGAAAGGTTCGCCAATTGCAGATTGAAAAGGAGGCTATAAAGCGTGAGAAGGACGAAAATCTTCTTCGCCTTACGAATGAAAAACTGGCCAATGCACAGGAGATTTTGGACAAATTGATACTGGCCTGGCAAAGCGAGAAACAGTTGATCGACCGGGTTCAAAATCTGAAAAAGGAAATGGAGGAGCTCGAGTTGGCGGCGGCTAAGGCTGAGCGGGAGAGTAATTATGAGGTGGTAGCAAAAATTCGCTACGGTCAAATGCAAAAAGTGCAGAGTGACTTGAAGGAGGCTGAGATCAATCTCAAAAATCTCCCGGACGAAGACAGGTTTACGAATGATAAGGTGGACTATGACGACATTGCTGCGGTGATATCCAAATGGACGGGCATTCCGGTAAGCAAAATGCTGGAAAGTGAGCGTGAAAAGCTGCTTAAATTTGAGGAGGAGTTGGGCAAGCGAGTGATAGGGCAGAACGAAGCTATCGAGGCAGTCTCCGATGCTGTGAGAAGAAGTCGCTCAGGTTTGCAGGATGAGAATAAGCCTATTGGATCCTTTATTTTTCTGGGTCCGACGGGCGTGGGTAAGACAGAGTTGACCAAGGCGCTTGCGGAGGTCATGTTTAATGATGCTGACGCAATGACGAGAATAGATATGAGTGAATATCAGGAAAGACACGCAGTCTCCCGACTTGTAGGTGCGCCTCCGGGCTATGTAGGATATGATGAAGGTGGTCAACTTACAGAGGCAGTGAGGAGAAAGCCCTACAGTATAATTTTGCTGGACGAAATAGAGAAGGCGCATCCGGACACATTCAATGTATTACTGCAAGTTTTGGATGATGGAAGATTGACGGATTCGAGGGGAAGGGAGGCTAACTTCAAGAATACGATCATCATCATGACTTCCAATATTGGCTCCGATGTGATCCTAGAAAATTTTGAAGATCTTTCGGGTATGGATGAAGGTAAAAGAAATGAGGTGATAGAAACCACAAAATTGGAGGTTTTCGAGCTGCTAAAATCGAAAATGAGGCCGGAATTCTTGAATAGAATTGATGAGCGGATAATGTTCACGCCTTTGACTAAAGCTGAAATACATCAGATTTTGTATTTGCAATTAAATAGAGTGAATGCATTGCTTGAAAAGCAAGGGATTAGCATCGAGTTGACAGAAACTGCGGCAACATTTTTGTCGGATTTAGGATATGATCCACAATTTGGAGCGAGGCCATTGAAGCGCGTTATTCAACAGGAGATATTAGACAAGCTGGCTAAAAAGCTTATCGCTTCTGAATTTGTGTCGGGTGATAAGATTGTAGCGGATGCGGATAATATGGGGATTTTCTTTACAAAATAATCGCTGCAAGAAAAACCCCAAATACTGCGTTACTTGAACCTAAATTCGATCATAAAATTGCATCCAGACCGCAATATTTGAGTTTCTGTATTTAGTAGGTATTTTAACACTAATTAGGATTAATTATTCTAATAAATTCAAATTAAGGTTTTTTTGCTTTGTCTAAAATTTGGTTATACTTTGTTGTTTTCATTTGATTTAGCTCGCTAGATCTTCATAAAAACGCCTCGTCTAACCAAATTTTAGGCAAGTCTGTATTTGAATTTTACTCTCGAATTTAGGTTTGTATTTGAATCAGTCATTTATTTATTATAAACTCCTTATATTCAGATTCCAATTAAGTTTTGGGGTGTCACTAAAGATTAATTTGAGATTTGATTCTGGGCGAGGCGCAAAACGCATACATGGCCTGAGTCATGGAGAGTATTTGCAACGAAGTCAAGGATCAAATATCTTTTAAGATTAGTGATAATCCCGAATTTAATTGGAATAAGATACATCGAAAGCCTTGTCTTTGTAGTTTTCTTATCAGCGATTTAGAAGGGAAACCTTAATGAAGTTGTTTAAAAATAAAGCCATGTATTTATCTAAATGCATGGCTTTATTTATTAAGAAAAATCTAAATACTTTTGCACATCTGCACAAACTCGCCTATTTCTTTGGCAGCTTCATTAGTCTGTTCGTACATCGCCATGTGAACACAATTATCAATAACTACTAATTTCGAAATCTTAGGCAAGAGTGCCGCCTCCCGCCACTGATCTTCAGTCACAGCAACATCTTGCTTGCCTGCCAAAGTCATCACAGGTAATTTCGTATTTTTCAAAGTTTCGCTGTGGTCGGAACGGTCAATCATTCCTTGTAAATGTCCAATTACAACATCCTCAGAAATTCGAGCTGCCACCTGAATTAGTGTGTCAATCAGAAAAACGTGCGTTTTCGCATATAAGTCAGAAAAAAGGTCAGGAATCATCTTTTTCATCAACAGGGCTGTCCCATGTTTCTTGATAAAATCGATGGACTTGGCTCTTTCTTTTCTTTTTTGAGCGGAATCCTGAAAGGGATGAGAATGAAAAAGACCGAAACCTGAAAGGAGATCTTCATGATACTTGAGCACCTCCAAACCGATATAACCTCCCATACTATGCCCAAACAGCACCGGCTGTTTAATATTTTGAGATTTAATAAAATTTGCAATCACTTCACCCTGATATTTAAAAGAAAGATCCTCAGGTTTCTCAGATTCCATTACCCCCGGCAGGTTGATATTGTAAATGGTATATTTGGTTTGTAATTTTTTGATTAAGGGATGAAATATCCTTTTATCGAAAGTAAAACCATGGAGGAATATCAAAGCTGGGCCTGTTCCACTCTTTTCGAATTGCAAATCTAACTCTTGTTTCAAACTGTATTATTTTTATAGTAATTAAAAAAGCACTCTAATTTGGATTCAATCTGCACAACGAATGAATAGAAAATAACGAATATAGAGTAAAGATAGGAATTTATGATTTAATTAACAATTCCGGTATTCGGTATAGGTACGGAATAATTGGCAATTAAATAATTTTTAATTACTTTTATGCGAATTATATTTCTTAAGTCGTTGTACTTATCAATTATACATCTATTTAAGCTTTGAAGGTAAATTAAATAGTAATACAAGGAAAAAATTTTACCTATGGCTACGAATTTGCAAGATTTAGAAGAAGCATTGTATCAAAAGCAGTTACAGATTAATTGTATTTTGAACATCACTCAGGCAATTAATAATAATGAGTCTGCTGAGGAGTTGTTTGATCGTTTTTTGACATTTTTGAATAGAGAGATGTTCATCAAGAAGATGATTTTTTTAGTTTGTGAGGAGGGAAAATGGTCATGTGCTTCTTGTTTTAATCTTGACAATGTTGATGAAATTCTTGCTAAGCCTGAAATTTTCATGGATTATAAGCATATTTCAAAATTAGGTGATCAGAAAAGTGAGGAGTTGGAGGGAATCAGCTTTATTATTCCCATACGTCACAAAAATGAACCTATAGCCTTTGTAATGATAGGCTTTGGAGAATCTACGGATGATGAGTATAATAAAATCAAGTTTATAACTACCATATCCAATATCATTGCGGTTGCGATTGAAAATAAGCGATTGTTCAAGAAACAAGTGGAGCAGGAGAGCTTGAAGAAGGAGATGGAGGTGGCTAGTCAGGTTCAGAAAATGTTGATACCCACGGAGCTACCTGCGCACAAATCGTATGGAATTTCGACTATTTATCAGCCTCATGCCAATGTGGGCGGGGATTTTATAAGTTGTGTGGAGATTCAGAAGAATAAACTTGCCATTTGTATCGCTGATGTTTCGGGGAAGGGAGTTCCTGCGGCTTTATTGATGGCAAATTTCCAGGCGGTATATCAGAGTGCTGTGAATCAGTTTAGAGATTTGAAGAAATTAGTGACATATATCAATAAACAGATATATAATATTACAAGAAGTGATCGGTTTATAACTTGTTTTTTTGGTATTTATAATACAGAGGAGGGTGTCCTTCGCTATGTGAATGCAGGACACAACGCACCGGTGATGTGCCATAAGGGTCAACCAATACTTCTCAAAGAAGGCACTACATTATTAGGAGCTTTTGAAGAGTTGCCATTTCTAAGTGTTGGAGAGGTGCAAATTGATCAGGGAGGTATTTTAGTATGTTATACTGACGGATTGGTTGAGTTGAAAAACAGCGCGGGTGAATTTTATCAGGAGCAGAGACTGGTCGATTTTATTTGTAATAATTCTGTGGCTTGCGATACGGATTTTAATGAGATATTGCTAAAAGAGATTAATGATTTTAAAGGAGATGCGGCTTATCAGGATGATGTAGCTGTACTGACACTGAGTTTCAAATATGATGCTGTGTCAAAAGTTATGATTTAAATGGAAGTGAAGAGTAAAAAGGATAAAAATATTGCAGCTATTTTGGCTCTTTTCGGGGGTTTTTTTGGATTGCATCGCTATTATCTTGGCCAGGTGGGTTTGGGGATCGCTTATACAGTATTTGCTATAACATTCATTCCTGCATTCCTTGCGTTTATAGATTTTATCGTATTTATCTCCCAGTCTAAACTAAGTTTTGATGCCAAATACAATAAAGAGCATTTTTTTAGCATGTATGGCGGGAAGACGAATTCCGGCAGAGAAACTTCTAGAGCAAAGGATCGCAAATTCGAAAACGCACCGACGCGATACAGGGAGATTAAAGGCGCCAATCAGATGTTTGGTTCGGAGACTACAAAGGGTACGCCGGGAATAAGCCGTCGGGAAATTTCTGCGATGAAGGTAAAAGCCATTCAGCATTTTAAGAATTTTGAGTTAAAGGAGTCCAAAAGGATATTTTTGGAAATTTTAAATTATACACCTCGGGATGCTTCCATCCATTTTAATTTGGCTTGTATTTACAGTCTAAATGAAAATAGTGAAATGGCTTTTCAGGCTTTGGATCAGGCAGTGAAGTATGGAATGGAGGGTTTGGATCGCATTACGAGTCACGATGCGCTGGCTTATATCCGCATACAACCGCAGTTTGAGGAATTTCGCAAGAATAATTTTAAGATTCCGGAAGGTGGATTCAATCAGTCGACCACCACAGAGGCTTTTGAAGAACCTGAAGATTCTATCCCTCTCGAATCACGAGAAGAAATTCCCGAAGAGAGAAAACTGGAGCGGGAGTAGTTTAGTTTAACTTCAAGTATTAATAATTAAGATTATAGAGGGTACGTTTGTAAACCTGCGCTAGCAGAGGTCAATGTGATACGAACGTTTTGTCACGATTTTTGCTTCCTTCGGGCAAAAATACCGCCAAAACTTAGTTCCTCCCCATTTTCCCGGGGCTATACCCGGGCTTTAATATTTCGCCCCATTCGGGGCTTGGTCTTCAAAATTTTAAAATAAATCGAAGATGCTAATGTAAGGCACAAGTTTCAAACTTGCGCCGGCGGAGAATTAAGATTATGTGGGGCACAAGTTAAAACTTGCGCCAGCAGGGGACATTTATAAACTTGGCCCGACCTTGCAGACGATGGCAATTAGAGAAATTATTATAGACACAAGTTTCAAACTTGCGGTAGAAGAGGAATTAAGATAATGTGGGGCACAAGTTAAAAACTTGCGCCAGCAGTGCAAACTGGAACCGGCAAAGGTATTATGTAAGACACAAGTTTCAAACATGCGGTAGAAGAGGAATTAAGATTATGTAGGGCACATTTACAAACTTGCGCCAGCAGGGGATCGGTAGACACCAAATATGGGTAGAAATATAAAAAATGAAGTCGTCCGGTGCCGTAAGTATCGAATTTACCTTCGCCGGCAGTTGATTTTATCTTAATTCATGAAAGATTCGATTTTTTTATAATTCTTTTTTGATTTAGATCAATTATTTAATGTGAAATTTATCTAAAAGGGAGGATTTCCTAAATATATTAGAATAATTTTCGATATATTGCAGCTCATTGAAAAACGATTTAGCGAAAAAATACGTTATTACTAGAAATAAGGTTATGATTGCGTCAGAAATAATTTCCAATAACATATTTCCCGTTAAAACTTCAGATACAGGAGAATTTGCACTAAATCTTATGGCAGATTACAATGTGAATCACCTTCCTATTGTGAATAATGAGCAACTGCTAGGTGTTATCAGTGAAGAAGATATATTAAGTCATGATATTTTTGAACCAATCGGATCTTACAAGTTGACCTTGATAAGGGCGTTTGCGAAGGAATCTATGCACGTTTTTGAGGTGATGGATATACTTTCCAAGAATGAATTGACTTTGGTACCTGTTATTGACTATGAAGAAAATTACACCGGCGTCATCACTACGGCTAATTTATTGCACTATTTTTCCAACTCATTTTCATTTAAAGAACCGGGTAGTATTATCGTGTTAGATATCGCGGACAAGGATTACTATTTGAGTGAGTTGTCAAGAATTATTGAATCAGAAAATGCTGTGATCATTTCTTCATTTGTAACCCAAGAACCAAACTCCACCAATCTTGCTGTGACTTTAAAAGTAAATCGTCAGGATATCAGCAGAATAATTGCGGCACTGAACCGCTATGATTATTCAATAAAGGCTACCTTTACGGAGGTCGAATATGTAGATGGATTGAAGGAGCGCTTTGAAAGTCTTATGAATTACCTGAATATTTAGCCAATCAGCAATTATCCTCAAAATATTTAATTTTAGCTACATTTGGATCTATGGACAATTTTTTCCAAAGTTTACATTTTTATTTTTTAAATCCATATAAGCAACTTTTGTACTACACAAAAATTGTTCTATTAGGTCTGTTCCTATCTTTTTACATAAATAATATTCAAGCCCAAACAAACGACCGATATACCATAAAAGTCATTGAACTTCAAGGAAATAATAAAACATCTCCTCAAATAATAACTCAAGAAATGTATATTTCTGAGGGAGATGAAATGACAATGGCGGAGCTGGATGATGCTTTGTCAAAAAATAGAAATCTTATTCTAAATACTTACCTTTTCACAGAAGTGAATTTCGAAAAAACTGTTTATGGATCGGATGTTTTTTTAGTAGTTAGAGTAAATGAGCGGAATATTTACGGTATAGCCCCGCTTTTTGAATTAGCTGACAGAAATTTTAACGTCTGGTGGAAAGAGTTTCAGTTTGATCCTAACAGGGTCAGTTTAGGAGTAAAAAATCGTTTTCTCAATATAGGCGGTTTGGCAGATTATATTACATTGACTTTGCAATTGGGTTATACCCGCAAATTCGAGATCGCTTATTTTAGACCTTACTTTGACAGCAGTTCCAGGTTTGGGGCCGTGGGGAAATTTCTCTATACTACGAGCAAACAAATTGGATATGACACCCGCGACAATTTATTGATTTTCAATGAGGGACTGGACGACTTTATTTCTGAGAGATATGAGGGTACATACAATCTCAGCTTTAGAGTAAACCGATACCTCTTTCAAGGTCTTGATTTCAATTTTAAGAAATTTAAGATAAAAGAAAATATTATACCTGAATTAAATCCTGATTTTTATAAAGATGAAAGTTCTACCCAGACTTCGATAGACATCGTTTACAAATTCAAGTATGACAGAAGAAATTTCTGGATTTATCCTACGGCAGGATACAGTGGCTATTTTGAGGTGGAAAAGCGGGGGATAGGGATTTGGGATGATGTTAATCTATTATTTGCCAGATTAGATTTGCAATATTATCTTCCAATAACTTCTCGACTAAGTCTGGGTTGGCATGGTCGCATTTCTCATGAGTTTAGTGGAAATGAATTGTCATATTTCAATCGTCGCGCGATTGGATACGGAGCGGATGAGATACGGGGCTATGAAACCTTTGTTGTTGACGGTCGCTCTTTTTTTGTGTCAAAACAAGAGGCGAGATTTAATTTTTGGAATTTCAAGATAAAACCCCGCGATATAATAAACATCAAATTTTTGCCTGAGCAGTTGCCCTTTCAATGGTATTTTGTTGCATTGGGGGACTTTGGATATGCCAATAATCCATTTATGGAGCCTGAGAATGACCTGCAGAACAAATTTTTAAGTAGCTTTGGTGTAGGAATAGATTTTGTATTTCGCTATAATAATGTAGGTCGCTTGCATTTCAGCAGAACAGGAGAAGGAATGACAGGGATATTTTTCGGTATAAAAGGTGTGTTATGATGCATTTTGCTCTTTATGGAAAAGTGATTCAAGAAGAGAATTGCAATTTTGTCAATCTTGTATTCACGACTCTTATGGAATCGGAGATCAAGATTTCTATTTTTGACATCTATTATGAGAGATTGAAGAATTTGATTGATCTGAATCAATATCAGTTTGATATTATTGAGATGTACTCGGATTTGAAAAAAATTGAAGTCGATATTATACTTTCTCTTGGAGGGGATGGTACAATCTTGACGGCATCGTTGTTGAGTTTAGAGAGTAAAACCCCGATTTTAGGAGTCAACCTGGGAAGATTGGGATTTTTAGCTTCAGTGGAGGAGTCAAAATTTAAAAGTGCCATTCAGAAAATAATCAAAGGTAATTATGATTTGGAAATAAGGTCCATGTTGGAGTTGAATAGCAATTTGCCGGTTTTTGAAAGACCTTTTGCATTAAATGATATGACGATTTCCAAGAGAGATACTTCGGCCATGATCGTTATTCACACTTATGTAGATGATGAATTTCTAACAAGTTACTGGGCTGATGGAATTATTATTTCGACACCGACAGGATCGACGGGCTATTCGCTCAGTTGTGGGGGGCCGATAGTTGAGCCCAAAGCAAATAACATTGTTTTAACACCGGTTGCTCCACATAATCTCAGCGTCAGACCTATTGTTTTGTCTGATACATCTGTTTTGCGCTTTGAGATTGAAGGGAGGGCTGAGAATTTTTTGTGTACATTGGATTCTCGGTATGCTACAATCACACATGATTATATTATAGAGGTGCGGAGGTCGAAGTACAATACCCATTTAGTGAAATTCAAAGAAAGAAATTTCATGAAGACGATACGGGAGAAGATGAATTGGGGTTCTGATACGAGGAATTTATAACATATTTTCTAAGTATAGTCATGGTGGTTTTCAGTCAAAAATTTATAATTTTAGCGGATGAAAGTTAACATTCTTTATATGGGTAAAAATCTCACGATTGATCTTAGCAAACCATTGGATATTTCCATCAGAATGAGAAATGGTTTGGATAATCCCAATTGTTTTTGGGCTCCAGCGCCCGTTTTTGAACCAGTGCGGATGGATGGGTTTGTGGGCTCTGTGGATGAGGGGGGCATCGTCAATTTTATGAATGTACAATTCAATCCGCATGGGAATGGAACACATACTGAATGTGTCGGGCATATCGCGGGAAGCAAATATTCTATTCAGGATAGTTTGAAGGAATATTTTTTTCATGCCTATCTGATTACTTGTTGGCCGATCAAGCAGGCAAACGGCGACCTGGTGATAGGAACAGAAATTATTGAGCACCTCCCAAAAGACGGATTTGATGCTTTGATTATTCGTACACTTCCAAATAATGAGGACAAGTTAACTAGACAGTACACGGGTACGAATCCACCCTATCTGGATGCGGAATTGGCGAGGGTAATTGCAGATAGAGGAATAAAACATTTGTTGGTAGATCTTCCTTCTGTAGACAGAGAAGTGGACGGGGGAGCTTTGACAGCGCATCATAATTTTTGGAAATATCCTGAAAATACACGAACTAATTGCACTATTACTGAATTAATATATGTAGATGAAAAAATATTGGATGGATTGTATATTTTAAATTTACAAATAGCTAACTTTGAGCTAGATGCAAGCCCATCGAAACCAGTTTTGTATAAACCAGTGTAAATGAAATTAGAGAAAGGATTATTTGTTGATGTAGTTTATTATCAATTCCAAAGTATTGATAAGGCTAACTATTCAGAAGTAATTACTTTTTTTGAGGAAAATAAGGATATAATTGTTGGGCTCGAGGAATCTGAATATACTGAAATATTCTACTATTACTGCAAAGCCTTGTTTGAGACTTCCTCTTATTACAGATTTTTACTTTCTGTTGATCATCTGATAGAGATTTCAATAGAGTACAATATCTATGAGATGAATGGAGAGAATGTCTATATTGAGGCACTTTTTGACAAGGCAGCAGCACTTTATAACCTTGGAAATGATAGAGAAGCGGCTAAAATTCTTGATGAATTGTTGCGCATCGACACTGACAACGAGTACATTCAGTTTTTTATTAAAAGAATAGAAAGAAGGAAAAATGTGAAAGGGAGGCAATTGATGAGATCCTTCAGTATTGTGTGTTTCTTGCTTTCTGCGATAATGATATTTTGCGAAATTCTATTTATCAAATCTTATTTCCCCGAATACCTGTTTGCAGTTGAATGGACAAGAATTATTTTATTTTCTTCTGCATTTATTGTTTTGGTGGGAGGTGAAGCCTATGCCTACGCTAGAGCCCATTTTGTGGTAAATTCCAAAATCAAAACCATTAGAAGGAGCAAAACTTCCCGATAGTCTATTCAATTTATCTTAACAGTAATATTGTTCCTTGAAGTGAAGCTTCCTCACCATTATTCTGTTTTATGAATACCCGATAGACGTAAACACCTGTTTGAAGGTCTTTTCCATTACTATCATTGCCCCTCCAACCTTCATTAATCGTATTGGAGCTATAAATTAGAGAGCCAAATCTATCGAATACATTGAATTCATACGTAGCTACTGATTCCGGATATCGGATTACAGGTGATATTTCGGGATTGACCCCACCCGGTTTGAAAGCATTCGCCATAAATATCTCGGAATCTTGCTCCACACAGACAATATTGGACTGAGAAATCACATCCAAATTTCCGGAGGAGGTAGGTACTTCTAAAATGGCATCAACCTGATAGCAAAAGCCTTCAATACCTGATGAAATGTTATTGAAATTGTGTGTAAATCCATCTTCAGCTACAGCTCCGGCATAAATAATGGACAATTGGCTATTTTGGATAAAATTGAGTTTATAATTCAGGATAGTACTTCCCGGCCAAATTAATTCATTCCAAAACAGATCATTCGTTCCATCAGGATTCGGAATACCTGAAAGGTAAATGGATTTTAATGTGTCTTGTACAACAATATTATCGCAAACATCTAAAGAAGAAACGGTAACATACATCGGAAGTCCCCGGCTTAAGTCGTAGGGCAGCAAGACTGAATGGCCATCAAGCGCAGATGTAGTGGTTAGGTTTATAGTTTCATTTTGAGTGAATGCAGAATCGTAACTACTTGATATATAAAATTCAATGAATTCGTAATCTTCATTATACTCGAATTCCAATAAAAGTTGATCATCAACTACACTGAAAGCTGTGTAAACAAATTCATTTAAAGGTGTTCTAACTTCTCCAATTATACAGGCTGTATTGGAATTGGCAACAACTCCCGTTATATTCTCAGTTGCCGAGATAGTAATGCAATATTCAGCTTCATTTTCTATATTATATACGCGCGAAATCCCATTGTCATTTGTGACATCTATGGTTTCAAACAAGGTTCCGTCCTTGATAACTTCAAGCGTATAGTGTTCTACACCTTCATTAAAACCTTCATATAGATTCCATTCTACCAAGAAGCTACGATCGCAGGGGTCTTGTATTATTTCATGATAGATAGTCTTATGAAATTTTATAAAACCGCTTGTATTTCCACAAAAATCCAAGGCTAAGACATAATAAAATTCTGCCTGATTATTTATATCTGCTGAAATATCTAAGTAAGAGTTATCAGGTAAATATACAGTATCGATGGGTACCGTTCCCATGGATGTGGCCCGGTAAATGATATGACCAATCACTTGAGGGGAAGTGCTGGGGATCCATTCTATAAAAACTTCATCGTTTTCGACGGTAGCGACCACTATATCAGGCTCAGCAGGACTTCTATTGTCAAGTGTGTCTGAAGAAATAGGTGTTAAGCCGGGACAATCAAAATTACTCAAGATATAATAGTACCAGATTCCCGGACTATTGGTATGAATGCCGAAGGTTTCTATAGGATCGGTGATAGAGAGAATCAAGCTAAATGGCTCATCCGGATCTTGGCTTGCATAAATGTCATAGGATATGAAGGGTCCACAATTTTCCATAGGCAGTTCCCATATTAGCGTGTCCCCCCTGACACATTGTAAATCCGGAGGGCTAATCTGAGATTTTGAATCAAAGGATAAAAAGCTAAGTAGTATAATTATTGTACAAATAATGTGTCCAATATTTCTTCCCATTCGGTAAAGTTAATTCCATTTTCACTATTAAACGAGTCAGCATCAAAAATCGTGTCTAATTCATAACTTATTGCCTCTGAGCTGTCAAAAGCTTTAACATATTGAACCAGGCCTTTCCCTTCGGCATAGATTTCGAATCCTCGTATTTGCGGCTGAGTGTATCCTTGATCTTCCAGATAGATGTCTATTTCGTCATTTACCGAGAATATTTTTGCTACCTTGTCATTTATAATCGTATCGCGTAGATACCTGCGATTTCTATACAAGGTATAAATATAATCATTGACCTTCGGCGTTGCCCATTCCAGACTATATAAGTAAACCCCGCCTCCTTTTGTTGCACAGAAGGGGAAGAGATTGTCCTTTAGGATTGAAATATGATTGTGATGAACAGTTCCTTTGATACTATCATGTTCGATAAATACAAGTTTGTCCATAAATGCCCCTGCTTCAGTTATTTCTTCAATTCCAATCTGAAGCGGCATAAATCTTTGATCAAAATTTATGGTAGCCAAATATTCTTTATCGTCTTTTTGAATAGACTGTATCCACCAATAATTAGGAGAAAGTTTTGGATTCAATCTAGACACGAATTTGTAAATTTTGGCTGATTTTAAGTCATCTTTGGGGTAATAAAAATCCATTAGTGATTCACCCTCAGTGCAAGATTGATGATTGCATGAGCTTACGATTAACAAAAAAAGCACAAAAACAATGGGAATGAACGATAGGAAAGATATATTAGGTCTTTTCATAATATGATTATAAATATGCCAATATGTCAAAAAGAGGTTTAATTTAGGTGTTGGCACAATATATGAATAAATATAAATAATTAAAGGGCAATAATCTTTATCTTTGCTCCTTATATAACAAAGTAAGATAAAAGGCATGTTAAAAATATTTAAGAATTTATTCGGTAATAAATACGATAGAGACGTTAAAAAATACCTTCCAATAGTGGATCAGATTAATGAGAAATTTAGCAGTTTTGAGAATCTGAGCATTGATGAATTGCGGTCGAAAACTATTGAGTTTAGAAGTCGAATTGCGGAGCATTTGAAAGGTATCGACGATGATGTTGTAAAGCTTAAGAAAGATGCTGAGACAGCTACTGATTTCGCACAGAAGGAATTGATCTACAACAAGATAGATGAGCTAAGCAAGGAACGTGATCAGCAGACGGAGGTTGTTTTAAACCAGATCTTACCTGAGGCTTTTGCGGTGGTGAAGGAAACAGCACGAAGGTTTAAGGAGAATGAATCCTTTAGGGTGAAGGCAACAGACCACGACAGAGAACTTTCGATTAAGAGTTCCTATGTAACGATTGAAGGGGATGAAGCTATTTGGCAGACAAAATGGCTCGCTGCGGGTAATGAAATAAAGTGGGATATGTTGCACTATGACGTGCAATTGATAGGTGGTATGGTTCTTCATGATGGAAAGATTGCGGAGATGACCACAGGGGAAGGAAAGACACTTGTGGCTACATTACCGGCCTATTTGAATGGTTTGACGGGAAAAGGTGTGCATATTATCACGGTGAATGACTATTTGGCACGAAGGGATAGTGAGTGGGTAGGTCCCATTTTCGAGTTTTTATTTTTGACAGTAGATTGTATTGATAAATATCGTCCCCATTCAGCGGAGAGAAAGCGAGCTTACAAATGCGATATTATTTATGGTACGAACAATGAGTTTGGCTTTGACTATCTAAGAGATAATATGGTGATTACCAAGGACGAAGTTGTTCAGGGCAAGCATCATTATGCGATGATAGATGAGGTGGATTCGGTTTTGATCGATGATGCGAGAACTCCGCTCATCATTTCCGGACCTGTACCCAGTGGGTCAGAAGAGCAGGAATACGCTGTTTTGAAACCCGAGGTGGAGAGATTAATTTCAGAGCAAAGAAAATTGGCATCGGAATATTTAGCTTCAGCCAA
The DNA here is from genome assembly GCA_937894165.1 of uncultured Saprospiraceae bacterium. Taxonomy (GTDB): domain Bacteria; phylum Bacteroidota; class Bacteroidia; order Chitinophagales; family Saprospiraceae; genus CALCSX01. The sequence continues at coordinate 22,413 of CALCSX010000047.1, forward strand.
GAAATTGTTTAGCGATGGAATAAAAGGTTATGAGGAAGGTGAAGCAGGTATGGCACTATTGAGGACTTTCAGAGCATTGCCCAAATATCGCCCTTTGATAAAGTTTTTAAGTCAAGAGGGAGTGAAAGTTGTGCTTCAGAAGGCTGAAAATCATTATATGCAGGAGCAATCTAAGAATATGCATATTGTTGACGCTCCATTATTGTTCACAATTGAAGAAAAGACCAGATCAGTAGAATTAACGGAGAAAGGGTCTGAATTTCTGGCGCAAAATAATGCTGACCCGAATTTCTTTGTACTTCCTGACATCGTTTCAGAGTTACAGGAATTGGAAAGCGATAAAACTAAAACGACTGAGGAGAAAAAGGATCAAAAATTCCTTTTATCCCAGGATTATTCTACTAAATCAAGAAGACTACACTCTGTTTCACAACTTTTGAAAGCCTATACTTTATTTGAGAAAGATGAGGAGTATGTGGTTATGGAAGGGCAAGTAAAAATTGTAGATGAGCAGACAGGTAGGATGATGGAAGGCAGGAGATACTCTGACGGACTTCATCAGGCTTTGGAGGCTAAGGAAAATGTTAAAGTTGGGGAAATTACTCAAACTTATGCTACGATCACTTTGCAGAATTACTTCAGGATGTACCATAAGCTCGCGGGTATGACGGGTACAGCAGAGACTGAGGCGGGGGAGTTGTGGGAAATCTACAAATTGGATGTAGTAGTAATTCCTACCAATAGACCGATAATTCGAGATGATAGAGAGGATTTAGTTTATAAGACGGCAAGAGAGAAATACAATGCTGTTATTGACGATATTGTCAATATAAGCATTGCGGGAAGGCCGATATTAGTGGGTACAACTTCTGTAGATGTTTCGGAGAAATTGAGTAGGATGTTGCAATTGCGAGGTATCCAGCACAATGTTTTGAATGCAAAGCAGCATCAGCGTGAGGCAGAAATAGTGGGGGATGCCGGTAAAGCAGGTAATGTTACCATAGCTACGAACATGGCAGGTAGGGGAACGGATATCAAGATTTCAGCTGAAGTTAAAGCTGCGGGAGGTTTAGCCATCATCGGTACAGAACGTCACGATTCCAGACGGGTAGACAGGCAGTTGCGCGGTCGTGCGGGAAGGCAGGGAGACCCCGGTTCATCACAGTTTTATGTATCGCTCGAGGATAATTTGATGCGACTATTTCAGTCAGATAGAATTGCGAAAGCGATGGACAGACTGGGACATAAGGAAGGTGATGTAATTCAGCATTCAATGATTACAAAGTCAATTGAAAAGGCTCAGAAGAAAGTAGAGGAGAATAATTTTGGAATCAGGAAACGTTTGTTGGAGTATGATGATGTTATGAATATCCAACGTGAGGCTATTTATAAAAAACGTAATCATGCTTTGGATGGTGAAAGACTTGCAGTCGATATTAATAATATGATGAACGGCCTTGCTATGAGTTTGGTCGAGGGGCATAAAATGTCAGGAAATTTTGATTCATTCAGAGAGTCTTCACTTTATATTATTGGAGTAGATCCTGAATTTAGCAAGGATGAGTTTAATACACAAAGTGTGGATAAGCTGTATGACAAATACCAGCAACAGATTCACGCTTACTACAAGCAAAAGAATATTTCGATCACCCAGACTATTCTTCCTGTAATAAATAATGTTTTGGCCAATGAAGGAATGCGGTACACAAGAATTGCATTACCAATTTCTGATGGCAGCTTGAAGCCAATACCGGTGAGTGCAGATTTGAAGTTGGCGGCAGCGACAGAAGGAAAATCAGTAGTGACTGATATTGAAAAAACTGTTTCATTATCGATAATTGATAATGCATGGAAGGAGCATCTAAGAAGGATGGATGAATTGAAAGATTCTGTACAGTCTGCTTCTTTTGAGCAAAAGGATCCGTTGGTGATCTATAAAATGGAGGCTTATAAATTGTTTGAAAATTTGGTTTTTGAGATTAATCGCGATGTTACATCCTATTTGATTAAGGCTAAATTGGCTTTCCAGGAAAACCAATCGAACAATGTACGTGAAGCGCAAGAAAGCAAAACTGATTTATCTAAAATATCGACCAATAAACAAGCTGAGTCAGCAATGTCCGCAGCGGGTAAAAGAAGTGGAAATCAGCCGGCACAAAAGGTGGAGACATTTATCCGAAGTGACGACAAAGTGGGAAGAAACGATCCTTGTCCTTGTGGCAGTGGAAAGAAGTTCAAACAGTGTCATGGGCTGTAAACTCCTAGAATATAGCGACAAAAATTCTTGTAGTAAAAAATCTATTTAATTTTTGTTAATATGAAAGTTATTAGTTTGTATTTGTTATTTTTGGGACTTAGAATTAACCCAGATTTTCAAGAACACCCATGAATATATTCGATTCGATTGAACATACATTATTAGATCCTTTAACCAATAGAGAAAGTGTTATAAAATTGTGTGACGAGGCATTATTACACAATTTTCTAGGGGTTTGTATACCGCCCTATTTGGTGAGAGATGCTGTTAGAAAGTTTGATGGTTTAGATAAAATCACCACCACCGTCATAGGATTCCCTTTAGGTTATACATTTACGAATGTCAAGGTGGAGGAAATTAAGAAAGTAATCGATGAAGGTGCCGATGAGGTCGATGTCGTATTGAACTTAGCAGCTGTAAAAAGTAAGGAATGGAGCGTGGTAAAAAACGAAATCGATTCCGTGACTATGGCTGCCCATATGAGAGGCAAGAAAGTTAAGCTTATTGTGGAAGTAGATTATTTAAGTGATGAAGAATTAATGAAAGTTCTTACCTACTGCATAGCACACGAAGTCGATTTCGTTAAAACTTCTACCGGTTACAGTAAAAAAGCAATAACACCTGAAAGAGTAGCGTTTCTAAGAGCTAATCTGCCTGAAAGTATAGGCGTAAAAGCTTCAGGAGGAATAAAAACAAAAGAAGCAGCTATTGCTTTGCTTCAGGCCGGAGCATCAAGAATTGGTACGAGCAGTTCGCTCCAACTAATTTAATTTTATCAATATGAAACATGTTTTTCAATTTGTATTAATATTAGGCATATGTCTATTGACCTCAGGTTCGATGTTGGGACAAAGTCTAACATTTTCTGAGGATGAAAACTTAGTAAGAGCAATCAACAAATATAAGGAATTGAATTTCGGGCAGGAAAAAATCTCTGTTTGGAAGGTTCAGGTCATGGTGACATCGGACAGACGATTGATGGAAACCAACCTTAAAAAGTTGAGCAACGAATACAAGGATATCAAATTCAGTTGGGATTTTAGAGTGCCGTATTATTATCTGAAGTGTGGGATTTATGCCAATAAGACTGATGCTTTAGGATTGGTATATGAGATGAAAACTAAAAACTATGCCTCAGCGGTGGCGGTAAATGAGCAAGTGGAGGCGGAAGAATATTTTAAGGATTTTTCATTTAAATATTAGGCGGGATGAGCTTAGCGACGGGAAAAAGAAGAGCTACTATCGATTGGATCTCTTTTTCTTTGTATTTGACTTTGCTGATAGTGGGTAGCCTGATGGTTTACTCTGCCGGATATCAAGACAGTAATCCCAAAAGCATTTTTGATTTAAGCACCTTTGCCGGGAGGCAGGTAATGTGGTGCGGGATATCTCTAACCCTTTTTATATTTATTCAGATCATTGATGAAAAGTTTTGGCGAACTTTCGCCTATCCTATCTATATGGTAATTATTCTGCTGCTGATAATTGTGCTTTTTCTGGGATCAACATTAAAAGGCCAAACGGCCTCATTTTCGATGGGGGGATTTTCTTTACAACCTTCAGAGTTAGCTAAATTTGCCACCTGTCTTGCCCTGAGTTCTTATTTGAGTGGATATAGCGTAAAATTAAACGATACTAAGTCGGCATTGATAGCTTTTGGGATAATAATATTACCCATGGGTTTAATATTATTGCAACCTGACGCCGGTTCTGCACTTGTATTTGCCTCCATGATGCTCGTGATATATCGCGAAGGATTTTCACGCTTATTTTTTATACTTCTATCTTTTACAGTGGTCTTTTTAATTTTAGGATTGCTTTTCACACATTCCTTCTTAACTGTTTTAATAATTTCGCTTACTGCGATAATCCTGGTTTTAAGTTTTAAGGAGAAATTATATAATGTTGTAGTATTTATCTTAACGATGATAGGCATTTATATCGCTTTTTATCAAGGATATACTGTGTTGGCAATATCATTAGGTGCTATTTATCTAGGTTTATTAATGGCACTATTGTGGAAGGAAGGTAAGTCAAGGCTAATATTGATTATAACCCCGTTTTTGTTTTGGGGTGCTTTGATAGGATTAGGATCAAATTATTTTTTTAATAATATATTGATGCCTCACCAGCAGGACAGGATAAATGTTTGGCTTCATCCGGACAAATGTGATCCTCGGGGATCATTATATAATGTTCTTCAATCCAAAATGGCTATTGGCGCGGGGGGATTCAGCGGGAAGGGTTATTTAGAGGGGAATATGACGAAGTTAAATTATGTACCGGAACAGACGACGGATTTTATTTTTTGCACGGTGGGAGAGGAGCAAGGCTTTGTAGGGAGTGCGCTTATTATCATATTGTATTGTGTTTTAATATTGCGGATGGTGCATTTGGCGGAGAGGCAGCGATTGCCTTTCAAACGACATTATATTTACGGAGTTGCCAGTATTTTCTTCGCCCATTTTATAATAAATATTGGTATGACAGTGGGGCTCATGCCCGTAATTGGAATTCCTCTTCCGTTTATGAGTTATGGCGGATCTTCGATGATAGGCTTTACATTATTACTGGCTACAATGCTTAAATTTGATAGCGATAGGGTTTCGCTTTAGTCTAAATTATATAGAGAAAACAGTTCGGTATTTAATTTTATCAAAATCAGTTTTAAAAGGCAGATCGGTCTTGTTTATTTCGTTGAAGCCATGGATGCCCTGAATACCGCCACTGTGAATCAACAGATAATGCGATTTTGAATTACCTTTTCCTTCCTCCAAATATTTTAAGAAGGCATATACCAATTTTCCGGTATAAATAGGATCGAGGGGAATCCCGGTCAAGGTATGAAAGCCCTTGATTAATTCAATTAAAACGGCAGAGGTTTTTCCTATTCCCTTGAAATAATTGTCATGTAAATAGGAGACTTTATCTAAAATTTTCGAGGCTAATCCAAGTTCTTCTAGAGCAGCTTCAGAGAAAACTTCCTCATCACTAACTGCTCCCTGCGCATAAATATGCTGATCATTTTCCAAATAA
>CALCSX010000048.1 GCA_937894165.1 uncultured Saprospiraceae bacterium
CCAAATACAGGAACTCCGGTACCTGGAGGATTTGAATATGAGGAGGCGGTATTTATTTTAAAGTCATTGGTGGATTCAGGGAGACAGATCATTGGATTTGATTTATGTGAAACGGCGGCGGAGGGCAATGAGTGGGATGGCAATGTCGCGGCCAGATTGACCTACAAAATGGCTAATTTGATGGGTAAAAGCAATAATCTCTAACATATTTAACCTTCAAACAATTCTAAGAATGAAAAAAATACATTTTTCTATCATCACTGCTCTTGCAATGATGGCTACTATCTATTCATGCGAAGAAAAATCAAATGAATTAGAGGCTCCTGTAGCAAAAAAAATACCCAAAGAGTTAATCATTCATGGTGACACAAGAATAGACAATTATTATTGGATGAACGATCGGGAAAATGAGGAGGTTCTGGATTATTTAAGAGCTGAAAATGCTTATTTGAAAGAAAAGTTAAAGCCGGTAGAGAAATTCCAGGACGATCTTTTCGAGGAAATGAAGGGCAGGATAAAGGAACAAGATGAATCTGTACCGTACAGAATTGGAGATTACTACTATTATACAAAATATACGGAGGGAGGAGAATATCCGGTTTATTGTAGAAAGAAAGGAAGTTTAGAAGGAAATGAAGAGGTGATGTTGGATGGTAATGAAGAAGCCAAGGGCAAGAGCTATTTTAGCAGTGGAGGTGTAGAGGTATCACACGATGCTTTGCTGGGTGCTTACGCAATTGATACAGTAGGAAGGAGGATTTATAGTGTTTTTATAAGAGACTTGGCTAGTGGGGAAGATTTATCCGACAGATTAGATCAGGTATCAGCCAATATGGTTTGGGCTGCGGACAATGAACATCTTTTTTATACAAAACAAGATCCACAGACATTAAGATATAATCAAATTTTCAGACATAAGAAAGGAACAGCACAGGCTGAGGATGTACTCATTTATGAGGAAAAAGACGACACCTATTCCTGCTATGTCACTGATACAAAATCCAAAAAATATTTAGTGATAACTTCCTACAGCACCTTATCCACTGAATCAAGAATATTAGAATCAGATAATCCGACCGGTGAATTCAGAATATTTGCTGAAAGAGAAAAGGATTTTGAATATGATATTCAGCATGCCAAAGACAAGTTTTACATAAGGACCAACATGGACGGTGCTAAAAATTATATGCTCATGGAAACAAGTGAGGAAAAAACATCCAAGGATAACTGGACGAGTGTTATTCCTCATAGAGATCATGTATTTTTAGGACAATTTGATGTATTGGAAGGGCATTTATTTGGTGAAGAGCGAGCGAACGGTTTGGTAAAGATAAAAGTTATTGATTTAGCCGATGGTAAGGAAGAATTTTTGCATTTCGAAGAGCCTGTATATTCCACGAATTTAGGGTACAATCCACATTTCGATGGCACCAAGTTCAGATTGTCCTATTCATCGATGATTACTCCAAATACCACCTATGAATATGATATTGCCACCAAAGAAAAGACGATTTTAAAGGAGGAAGAAGTTGTAGGCGGGTATGATAAGAGCTTGTATGCTACAGAGCGGGTATTTGCCACAGCGAAGGATGGGACAAAAATTCCAATTGCGATAGTTTATAAAAAGGAGTTATTCAAAAATGATGGAAGTAATCCTTTGCTACAATATGCTTATGGCTCTTATGGTGCCATTATGGATGCCAGATTTTCATCTGTGAGGTTGAGTTTGCTGGATCGAGGATTTGTTTATGCCCTAGCGCAGATAAGAGGTGGGCAGGAAATGGGGAGACATTGGTATGAGGATGGTAAATTATTCAAGAAGATGAATACTTTCACCGATTTTATAGATTGCTCAGAGTATCTTATTGAGAATAAATACACGAATTCTGAAAAGTTATTTGCAGCCGGAGGAAGTGCGGGTGGCTTATTAATGGGAGCTGTTGTAAATATGAGACCGGAATTGTATAAAGGGGTGGTAGCAGCTGTGCCATTTGTCGATGTGGTTACAACCATGCTTGACGAAACGATTCCGCTCACTACTTCTGAATACGACGAGTGGGGCAATCCAAATCAGGAGGATTATTATAAATATATGTTGTCATATTCACCTTATGATAATGTCAAAGCTCAGAATTATCCAAATATGCTGGTCACTTCAGGTCTTCACGACAGTCAAGTTCAATATTTTGAGCCTACAAAATGGGTTGCCAAACTTCGGGAAATGAAAACCGATGACAATATGATATTGCTTTATACTAATATGGAGGCTGGTCATGGTGGAGCTTCAGGAAGATTTAGTAGATTGAAGGAAACTGCTATGGAATATGCATTTATGATGCATTTAGCCGGAATTGAAGAATAAATTCTTTAAGAAATTAGTTAAACTTCGTAACCTGATTTTGAGGCATATATATTGTAATTGAGTTTTAATTAATTATTAATAATTGCAGATTGACTTGAAGTCTTTTTTGAATTGATTAATTTAGAGGTTGTAAAGTTTCGAGTATTTCGAAATTGCCACCAAAAAAGATAAAAAATGCAAAGAAGAGATTTTTTTAGAAATGGAATAATTGCAGGTGTTGGAGGTTCATTAATAGGAAATTTTCCGGGTCATTCAAGATCGGATAAGATAAAGGAAGGTGGTACAGCAAAGAATATCATTATATTGGTGAGTGATGGCATGAGCATGGGGACTTTGACAATGGCTGATCTTTTACGACAAACTAAGGAAGGCAGAGGGAGTCACTGGATGGATCTATATAGAGAGAACAAGGTGACTCGTGGATTAATGGATACAGCATCAAAAAACTCATTGGTTACTGATTCAGCGGCAGCATCCTCAGCCTGGGGAGGCGGACATCGGGTGGCCAATGGTTCATTGAATGTGGGAATTGATGGGGAGGAATACAAACCAATTCTTCAGAAATTTAAATCAGCCGGTAAAGCTGTGGGCTGTGTAACTACAGTACAGATTACCCACGCGACTCCGGCCGGTTTTTGCATAAGTAGCAAGTCAAGAGGAAGTCAGGCTGAAATAGCGGAGAAATATTTACCCCTCAAGTTTGATGTGATGATGGGTGGCGGCGATGAATATTTTAATCCCGGAAAAAGAAAAGATCAGAAGGATTTATACGGAGAATTCAAATCTAATGGATATTCTGTTGTAAGAACCAAAGAGGAAATGAAGGCGGCTGAATCGGGTAAACCATTATTAGGAGTTTTTCATGATAATGCACTTCCATTTACCATAGACCATTTGAATGATGAAAATTTAATAAAGACAGTGCCTACCTTGGCAGAAATGACAGAAGTTGCCTTAAATCATTTACAAAATAACAAAAAAGGCTTTGTGCTGCAAGTGGAGGCAGGCAAGGTGGATTGGGCAGCTCATGCAAATGACAGCGCCGGTATTCTTTACGATCAACTTGCTTTTGACGATGCTATTAAGGTGGCCTTGGATTTTGCTGAGAGGGATCAAAATACTTTGGTCATCATTACCACGGACCATGGGAATGCCAATCCGGGTCTTTTTTCTGGGAAAGATGCCAATACTAATTTTGCTAGAATTCATAATTTTAAGCAATCAAATGATTGGTTATTATTTAATATAAAGCCAAATGACCCTATTGGCAAGGTTATTGATCTCATTAAATACAATCATGGGTATGAAATTTCGAGTGAAGAAGCTACGCTATTGATTTCTTATTATGAAAATTTGGATTCTGAAGGGGTTTACAATCCTTACAAACTTCCATTTAAAACATTTGCGGAAATTCAAGCTAGAAGAACTAATATTTCATTTGCGGGAGTTGATCATTCCGCAGATTTCGTAGAAATAGCCATGCTGGGACCCGGAAGCGAAAAATTAAGACCACTCATTCTCAATACCGATCTACATTATTTCATGTTGGAGGCCACAGAAACGGAGAATAATTAAAAATAGAAGAACGATATGAGGAAATTATTTTGTTTTATAGTATTTCATATCGTTCTAGTAGCTTCACTTTGTGCTCAATTAGATAATAGTGCTTTTTATACTGAAAATATAATTGATACTTCAGAGGTGAGGACATTGGATTTGAGAATAGAGAATTTCAATTTTCTAAAAAACAATGAATACTACTCTCCTATCGCAGATGGCTCTACATTATTTGGCTTTCATTTGCGGCCGAGGGTAAGTTTTCAAGCGAGTAAGAATTTTCGAATTGAGGGAGGAGTCTTTTTGTGGCAGGATTTTGGCAATTCCAATTTTACACATATTGCTCCATTATTTACCTTGCATTATCAAAAAAACAATCACAATATTTATTTTGGGAACATAAAAGCTCATCTAAATCATCAGTATATAGAACCATTGATGAATTTTGAGCGAGCTATAAACTCACCTTTAGAAAACGGTTTTCAGTATATTTTCAGTGGAGATTTTGGCTACATTGATGCGTGGGTTAATTGGAAAAAAGCGCTGTACAGAGGGCAAATGGACCAAGAGGAGATCAGAGGAGGTCTTTCACTAGGCTTTATTGCACACAATAAGGGAAAAAATATTTTTAGAATCCCATTTCAATTGATGTTGGGGCACACGGGCGGGCAAATCAGTCCGGTAGCCTTCCCTGTGGCTAATTTTATCAACTTGGCTAGTGGTTTGGAATATACGCGGAAAGTAGAAAACCGCCATTTAGAAAAAATAGTATTAGATTTTTACACTGTAAATTCATGGGATTATTCAAGCACTTTGCAATGGCCATTTGAAGCGGGGGAAGGCATTTATACCAATTTATCATTTGAAAGTCCATATTTGACATTGATGCTAAGCTATTGGAATGCAGAGAATTTTGTAAGTATTCAGGGGGGCGAACTGTACTCCTCGCTCTCTTCATCTGTTAGAAATGTTGGATACACAGAGGAGACGAGAGAATTGTTGATTATCAGATTCATGAGAGATTTTGAAATAACAGAAGATATAACCTTCACTTTGCGGGTGGAGCCCTATTGGGACGTTCGCAATAAGTTATTTGAATATAGTTTGGGATTTTACATTAATTATACTGATATTTTCAGGCTAGCTAAATTATAATAAATAACATTTAATTTTCCCTTGAGTCAACTATCAGTGATTATTTAGAGTTCTTAATGAGTATACTTTCAATTAAATCCATGGGAGAATTTTTTGAGCAATTTCAGAGTCCTGATCACTATGATTTAGGCTTGCTTGCAGCAGGCATTACTGTTTTGACAGCATTATTAATGCCTAATATATTAAAAAAGAATATTATATCAGCTCCAATAATTTTTTTAGCAATTGGAATGATAATATTTAGCCTTCCATTTAATTTTGAAATACAGGATATTGATTCTTCCCCATACTTGGTCAAGCGATTAACTGAATTAGTTGTAATTATATCTTTGACTGCAGCCGGATTGAAAATCAATGCCCCCTTCAAAAAACAAACATGGAGAATTTCAAAATGGCTTCTAATCATCGCAATGCCAATCACTATGATATCTTGTGGCCTACTGGGATATTTCTGGATGGGATTCGTTCCGGCTACCGCTTTTCTTTTTGCTGCGATAATTGCTCCTACAGATCCTGTTTTAGCTTCTGAAGTCCAAACTTCCGGGCCTGAAAAGAAGGACACCTCTCCTACGCGAATAGCGTTGACTACAGAGGCAGGAGTCAATGACGGTTTAGCCTTTCCCTTCACCTAGTTCGCAATGACGGTAGCCACTTTAGGGACAAACTATCAGGAATGGATTTTGAATTGGGTTTTGGATGATGTAGTATATAAAATTGTTTTTGGAATATTAGCCGGTATTGCAACGGGCAAATTGTTAGCTATAATGGCGTTTGAATCTCCACTTTACGCCTACATTCCAAAAGTCAAATCTGGGATATTGGTTGTTTGTTTGACATTGATATCGTATGGAACTGCAGAATTAATTCATAGTTATGGCTTTATTGCTGTATTTATTGCAGCTTGCGTCTTTAGAAATGCTGAGAAATCTCATGAATATCAAAAAAATCTACATGATTTCTCTGAAGAGTTGGAAAAGATTCTGGTGGCGATACTATTCGTTATTCTTGGAGGTTATTTAATTCATCATTTAGATGATATTTTTACCATTCAAAAAATTGGAATAGCTTTAATAGTATTGTTGGTCGTGAGGCCCCTCGCAGGATACATAAGTTTATTGCATATTAAACTCAAACCAATCCAAAAATTTACAATTTCATTTTTTGGAATACGTGGAATGGGGTCTCTTTATTATTTGGCATTTGCAACTTATACAGTTGAGTTTCTTCAGGTCGACGAATTGGTAGCACTGGTGGTTTTGATTGTTGTTTTATCAACTTTTATTCATGGGATCAGTGTCTTTTTCGTTCATTCAAAATTACATGAAACTGAAAAGAACTTAAAAGAAGCCTAATGCCTTTTCGCCACCAATTTTCTCAATTTTTATATTTTTATGCACCTTAGTTCACTATAAAAAAGTCATTTTCGCTAGACCCGCCAAAAATAGTGGTAAACCATGATTTTTTTTATATCGCTGATTTTCAGCATTTTCATGAGAAGATTTCAATCTACCTTTGAAGGGATATCGTCAAATGATTATTTTGACTTCCCGACCATTATATTTAATAAAAAATCTATAAAATGAATTTGCTAAAATTATTTTGCTTTGCTGTCCTTGTATTAACGACATTGTCTGCTTGCAACGGAGAAAAAGATGAAATGAAAACTGAAACTGAAACTGAAACTGAAAATAATAACAATAATAATGACAAGGATCGTTACACTTACGATATCGAGATAAGTCTAGATGGCGAAGATTTAGGTTTTAAAAAACTTAGTGATAGACACACCACTTATAGGATGTTTAAGGACGGAATAGAACTTTCGTTCCGAACTGATGAAGAAAAATTTAAACAAATTGGTTTTATTATCTATACTGAGAATCCGGAAATTTCAAATGCTACTGATATTGAAATAATTGATGCTGCCTCCGCTAAAAGCTATGGCTTAGGTGTAATGAGCTCCGTGGGGTCAGGTGGATATACCGGCTTTAGCTGCGATGGCTCTCTTCAGATAACTAAATCTTCTCCACAAGAGATAATAATGACTTTTGATGCCATGTTATATGGAATTGATGATATCGCATCAGGTCTTTGTCCAACGAGTATGAAAGGAAAAATAAGTTTAAAGACTAGCTTTGAAAGAGAGATAATTGATGTTAACTTGATAAATTAAATTTTCAAAATACTAATTCCGTGTATAAATTCTATTAGACTATTCGTACACGGAATTATTCTCATTCTTTTTCTTTTTCCTCTCTAGGCCAAATATTATTTTCTTTGAATAGATCGGTCATCCTTTTAGAAGGGTCTATTTCGACCTTTTGAATCTGATCAAATGGTATATTTATTTGAAAAGCTTTTGATGGAGTAACCCAATTCCAGACTTCCAAAACCTCAAAATTGCCATCGATAAGGCTATCCTTTTCTTTGTGTCCAAACATCATTTGAAGAGGGATATTGTAGTGTTGAATTTCTCCGGTTGATAAAGTGACTTGAAAATCAATAGGCATTGGCATTTCACCTATACGTGATAAAATAATCTCAGAAATCCCAGAGTCCACAGCATATAAAGTATCAATTGAATAATCTATATATTTATTCGTATTAATCCAATATTCGTTGTACCATCTCAATTCTAAGTCACTGCATTTTTCCATGACTCTTATAAAATCCGCCGGATCAGGATGTTTAAATTTCCATTGATTGTAATACTCCAACATACCCTTTCTCAGCAATTCCTCACCTAGAATATAACTTAATTGGTTGATGTAAAGTGCACCTTTGGAATAAGAATTAATCCCATAAACTGTATTATTACTGTAATGATCGGCATGTGTGCTTAATGGCTCCGCCAAATTATTCACCAACATCAATTTATACCCTTCAAAAGATCTAGAAAACATATCCTCTCGCGCTTTAGCCTGTGCGCCGGGGATAAGCCCCTTAGTTGCCAATTCATTGAATACAATACTTTCTGCCCAGCTTGTAAAGCCCTCATCCATCCAAGGGTATCTGCTTTCATTGGTTCCTAAAATTAAATGATACCAACTATGTGCCCATTCATGTAAGGAGACACCTACCAAACTATGTAAATTTCTCTCGCCCGTAATTAATGTAGCCATTGGATATTCCATACCCCCATCTCCTCCTTGAATAAAACTGTATACCGGATAGGGATACTCACCACAAAGCGAATTGAATTCTTTTAAAGCCGCTGCCATTATCTTAGGCAGTTCTGTCCAAGTCGTCTGTGTCCTTTCTGTTTCTAAATATAGAAAATGTAAATCAACCCCTTCTTCTGTTTCCAAGACTACATGTTTGTAATCAGGATCTGCAGCCCACACAAAGTCATGCACATTTTCTGCGAGAAAATGCCAGGTCAATTTTTCGTATTTCTTTCTTTTGTGAAGTATATCTTTCAAACCATAACCATAACCGATTTCATCAGGATTTTGCAAAACTCCACTTGCCCCCAAAATGAAACTTTTATCGATACTTATTTTCACATCGAAATCCCCCCAGATTCCATAAAACTCTCTTCCTACGTAAGGATTAGCGTGCCAACCCTCGTCATCATATTGACATAATTTCGGGTACCATTGCGCCATTGAATAGGCAATACCCTCTTTGCTGTCTCTTCCATTTCTCCTGATTTGAAGCGGAACTTGTCCTTCAAATCTCATTCTTAAATCAACAGTAGCGCCTGGAGATATCGGCTCAGATAATTTGACTTCCAAAATCGTCTCGTGATAAATTATTTCACATTCAACATCCCCCACCATCATATCAAATACCTTCAAATAACCAATTTCATCCTCCTGAAGCCCATAAATGCGATCAGCCACGCGCGGATCCGGATCTGAAATCGTTCGGGAGCGAACATCCATCATACTTCCGGGTTGAAAAGCGTTCATATACAAATGGTAATACAATTTATGTAATGTATCCTGGGAATTATTACTGTACTTTATGCTTTGTGTGCCGGTATAACGATGATTTTCAACATCGAAATCAACTTCCATGTTGTAATCAGCGCGCTGTTGCCAGTATTGATTTTGAGAATGGATGTTAGTAATAACAAAGAAAAAGATAGTAGAAATTATAAGTGGAAAACGAAAATTATACATGTAAAATACTTAAATTAAAAATAAGAATTGACTTAAACAAAAAGAGAACGCCGGCAAAGTAGTGGTTAGTTACTCCGTTAGGTTCCGGCATCCTCAGGTTGGTTTATTGTTCATTGCAAAATTATGCAATTTATTTTATAAAGAAGCATAAAACGGCTTCCAATAAATTAACCAAAATGCTCTTGCCAATTAAACTACCGAAGAATTGAAATCATTTAATTTTAACTATTTTCTCGACGATGGTTTTATTAAGACCTTGAACTCTAAAAAAATATACACCATCAGATAATTGTGACAAATCAAATACATATTCATTAAAAAGATTCACATCATTTTTTTTCTCAACGACAATGCCGGAGGTGGAAAGAATTTCTACAGTATAAACATCCATAGGTTGGGCATTCAAATAGATAATAGTGATAGCTTCCGAGGTGGGATTGGGGAAAATTAATAATTTATCGTTGAAATCAGGATTCACAGGTAATCTTTCATCGGAAGGAATTTCAGTTGCCACGATGCTCAAGCCCCCGCGAATATTACCTGAGACCATTTCCAATTTTCCATTATTGTTAAGATCTGCAAGAATCCCGGCAGATTTTTTGCCTATCGTGTTTGTATTGGGAATAAGTCCCTGAGGTTCGTAATTTTGAAAATCTCCATTATTCTGATAGAGTAAAACACCTTTATCAGTCCTTCCAGCTGAAATAAAAGATTTTCCCTTACTTTGAAAGAAGAAGGGAGCAGCTGCACCGGGTACGGGATTCTCTCGGACATCTATCCCGGCGAAAAAAGGTATATTTTCTGGATCATTCGGTGTGCCGGAGAATTTTGCTTCACTAGTAGTACCTATATTTTGAAAAAGTGTAAGAGACCCCAAATTCTCCCCAATGAGAATATCTAATAATCCATTTTTATTGACATCTGCAATACATGGAACTGCATTTCGTCCGGCAACTATCCCAAAAGCTTCGAATTGAGGATTACCAAAACGCATACTCCTCCCCTTGCCTGCAATATTTTCTAAGAAAATTAAAGTACCCTCTGAAGTTCCAATCAGCAAATCCAGGTCACCATCTCCATCCAGGTCGCCAAATGAGGGTGCCGGACCTAGAATTTTTTCTGCCAACATTCCAAAACCCAGCCAATCTTCATCTTCGACAACAAACTGAGGCTCCTCTGCACTGCCAACATTTACTAATAATACTAGATGTCCTGCGACAAAATCCTCCACTTCGCCATTGTAAAACTTGGCATGTATCCCAACAACAATATCCAAAAGCCCATCACCGGTGACGTCTACAACGGTCGGCACAGTACCGTAGCCAAAGTCTAACATAGTACTGCTCAGAAAGTCATTTTGTCGCCAGGAAAATTGCTGATTATCTTCAGGACCCATATTTTCATAATACCAAGCTGTCTCTACAGATTCAGCAAAAATACTATTCATTCCCGGGCTAAATATTAAATCTTTTTTATCATCTCTGTTCACATCTATTGAAAAACTTGCAGGGAAAAAGTTAACATCCACCGGCAATTCCGGGGGAAAATCATTGATAAGTTCTGAAATCCAGGCATTTTGCACAGAACCATTATTAATCAACAATTTGATTTCAGTAACATCGATGTCTGTTATCAATAAATCTAAAAGTCCATCATTATTTTGATCAATGGTAAGAATATTAGAGCCTGCATGTCTACTCTCTGTTACAGGATCTAAATGATTGGCACAAGCATTAGGATCAGAACTAAGAATTATATCATCAAAGGTAGGCCCCTCCAATATTTTACCCCAACAAACATCCTGTCGTATAAAAATTAATGAATCAGTACCGAAGCCATTCTCATTACTCATATTTCTGAAGTACCAGATTCTACCACCACTTGGTTCAAATGCCAGAATGTCAATATCTCCATCGCCATCAATATCATCAATAACAGGTATATCTGTAACGGCACAATAAATATTAATCATATTATTATTTCCCTGATAATGAAGCACATTCGGGAACTTTCCGTTATTATGATTTAATGATATAAATTCCAATTTCCCCTCAATGTTCTTTACACCCTTAAAAACTTTTATCCCACTAGCAGGGTCGGGAAATGAAAAGGTAAAAAGGTCGGGAATTCCATCAGCGTTATAATCCCTGACCAAACAAAAATTAACCATCGAAGGAAAACTAGAAGATAGTTCTTGAGAAAAGTAGTACTCTTCTTCCAGATATTTAAATACTGAAACAGTATTCGAGGATCTGTCAAACACTACCAATTCATCGATGCCATCAAAATCCAGATCAGCTTCAGAAAACTGAGGATTATTAAATCCACCAACCCAGGGATTGATTAAAAGCTCGCTATTTTTGTATACAGGAATATTATCAAGTAATTGGCAAAAAATGGTAGATTGAAAGCCCAGATAGATCGAAATGATCAGGAAAGTCTTAAAAACACCTTGCCCCTTGTTCAACATCCTTCGTTTTTATCTAACAATTATCAACTTCTGGGTTCCAAATAACTCCGCACTTTGTAAGGAGATCAAATAAACCCCTGCCGGTAAATCAGTCACATCAATTTCCAATTTCCCCGCCAAATTCAAATCGTTGATTTCTCTAAATTCTTGTCCTTCAAGTGATAGTATTTTGCACTGAACGCTTGCCCCTGCTGTCTGTAAATCCCAAGTCAAATTCACTAAATTATTAGCCGGATTTGGCTGAACATTGAAATTTAGCTTCTTCAGATCACGAAAGTTGACAGAACTGATTTCGGATTTAAAATTTGTTTCGAAGATAGTGATACCTCCGCGCCCATTGCCAACCACAACATCATGAAAGCCATTTGAATTCAAATCAGCAAAAGCCAATGCAGAATTATTTCCTACTCTTATTCCTCCCATTCTTTCTGAAATCAGATTGTATGAATTGTATTGGGATCCTCTTTGATAAACTTTAATTTCACCTGTCATCGTGCCACTCATCAAATAGGTTTGATTGTCTGAATTAATTAAAGTCGGAGCGGAAAAATTTGGACCTGAATTGGGATTTCGAACGTCGATTCCTGCAAAAGGTAATTCGTTGGGCATAGAAGATTGAGAACCTATAAATTGTGGCTCACCTATACTTCCAATATTCTTGAAATAAGTCATTCTTCCTAATCTTTCCCCAATTAAAATATCATTTAATCCATCACCATTGATATCAAAAATGACAGGTACTGCAAATGACCCGGTCTGTATATCGAAAGCTCTAAAGACGGGATGGGCAAATTCCATCGGTTTGTCGGGCCCGGCTACATTTTCCAGATAATATAAATAGCCATTTATCTCACCAATTAATAAATCAATGTCGCCATCTCCATCTAAATCACCAAATGTAGGCGCTAAGGATTTACTTGTAGTTGAGAACTCACTCAATCCCAACCAATCGGTATCTACAAGTTCAAATTCAGGCTCAGTTTCTGTGCCTACATTCAAAAGTAAGGCAAGGTAAGTATTTTCTAAAGTTGGAGTAGCCGGATCATATTTAGATTCTACCCCAATTACAATATCCAGCAAACCATCATTATTAACATCAGCAATAGCAGGAATAGTGGACGTTCCCAGATCCAGCATTGTATTTACCATAAAATCTTTTTCCACCAGATCATATCTTTCTAATCCATCACTCCCATCATTGCTATACAGCCAGGCTACATCGTAATTTTCAACTACACCAAAGCCATTGGGGCTAAAAATAATTTCTGAATTTCCATCATTATTCAAATCTACCTTGAAAGAAGCGGGGAAAACATTGATATCCACCGGTTCATTTGGTGGAAAATGTAATAGTTGATCCGTCATCCATGCTTTATTCAGATTTCCAGTATTTTTAAGGTATTTGACATTCTGTAAGGTGATATCTGAAAGCACTAAATCTTTCAAACCTGTGGTCTTATTATCGATAGTTAAAATAGTTGAACCCGGGTGTCGTGCTTCAATTTGCGTATTTAATCCGAAAGCACAAGAATTAGGATCTGAACTTAAAGAAATAGCATCATTCGATTCACTTTCATAAAATTTCCCCCAGCAAAAGTCCACCAAATGGAATGCTAAGGTGTCAGCTCCAAAGGCACTGTCGATTCTCACATTCTGATAGTAACGGACATAGCCTCCTTCAGGATCGAATGAAAGAATATCAAGATCTCCATCACCATTTACATCCTCAATAACAGGTATATCAGTAATTGCAACATAAATATTTTCTATGCTATCAAAATTGTCTCTATAATTAATAATAGGATATGTTCCTGCATTGTAATCCAAAAGCTCAAATACCAACTCATCATTGTCATTTCTGCTGCCTTTATAAATTTGCATACCGGGCACTCCTTGCAATATATGATATGAAAACAAGTCCATTATCCCATCATTATTATAATCCCTTAATAGGGCGAAGTTGACAAGTGGAGGAAAATTTTTACTATGTCTTTGAGAATAAATATATTCGCCATCTATATTAAGAAATACATGTGAGACTCCACCAAGTCTGTCAAAAATATATAAATCGAGAACACCATCGAAATTAAAGTCAGCTTGACTAAACTGAGGATTATTCAAGCCACCCACCCAAGCATTTTTTAGCACTGTTCCATCAAAGGAAAGAGGGTAATCATTTAATTCAAAATCCGCAACCTGAGCAAAATTCTTGGAAAAAGTACAAGCAATAAGCGTTACCAATAAAAGTATTTTCTGAGACATTTAATTTACTGTTTAAATTATAATTAGTGTAAATATAATAATTAAAAACCACTTCAAAAAGTTCTTAATTAATAATTGGAAATCAAATATTTATCTAAAATAAAGTGAAATAGGTCAAATTTAATATTCCCATTTATCAAATTATTGAAAAAAGTGATACTGGAAGTTGAAAACTTGCAAGTTGTATAATTATTTCAGCTAAGCGAGATTAAAAGAGAGCTGTTGATCAAATTACCAAAATCTATATATTAAACCTTAAAAATTATTATGCTTTAAAACTTAGCTGTATATTTGCAGCCATCATCAATAATGCAATAAAATATGTCTGTTAGCGAAGTATTAACTACTGTTGAAACGGCAAAAAAACTAGGTCTTACTGAGGAAGAATTTGAGAAAGTTAACGAAATACTTGGCAGAACTCCCAACTTCACAGAACTAAGTATTTTCTCCGTCATGTGGTCAGAACATTGTAGTTACAAAAACTCAATTAAGTATTTGAAGACCTTACCGAGAGAAGGGGGAAAATTACTTGTTGGAGCCGGTGAGGAGAATGCAGGATTGGTGGATATAGGAGATGGTTTAGCTTGTGCTTTTAAAATAGAATCGCACAATCACCCTTCTGCGATTGAACCTTATCAAGGAGCAGCGACCGGAGTAGGAGGAATTCACAGAGATATTTTTACTATGGGTGCCCGCCCTATTGCTGCACTAAATTCATTGAGATTTGGGAACCTTGAGCGAGAGCATACCAAGCATTTAGTGAGAGGAGTGGTGAGTGGCATTGGGGATTATGGTAATTGTCTTGGCGTGCCGACAGTAGGTGGAGAAGTTTATTTTAATGATTGTTACAATCAGAATATTTTAGTCAATGCAATGTCTGTCGGTATCGTGGAAGTAGGAAAGACAATTAGCGCAGTGGCTGACGGACCGGGGAATCCTGTCTTTATAGTAGGTTCTTCTACCGGAAAAGATGGAATACATGGAGCGACCTTTGCCTCAGCTGATTTGACGGAGGATTCCGCTCAAGATTTGCCGGCTGTTCAAGTGGGAGATCCATTTCAGGAAAAATTATTATTAGAGGCCACCCTCGAGCTAATTCCGACAGGAGCTATCGTAGGGATGCAGGATATGGGGGCAGCCGGAATCACCTGTAGCACTTCCGAAATGAGTGCCAAGAGTGAAACCGGGATGCGTATTGATTTGAGCAAAGTACCAACTCGCCAGACAAATATGCAGCCATTCGAAATTTTGCTTTCGGAGAGCCAGGAAAGGATGTTGGTGGTCGTTCATAAAGGCAGAGAAGAGGAAGTAAAACGCATATTTGATAAATGGGATTTGGAATGCGAAGAAATAGGAGTTGTTACCGATACAGGAAGACTGGAATACTATTGGAATGGGGACAAAGTGGCTGATGTGCCGGCTGAGCCTTTGGTTTTGGGTGGAGGCGCGCCTGTTTATGATCGCTCTTACGCTGAACCTGAATATTATAGTAGACTTAAGAATTTTGACATCGATCAGGTGAAACAACCGGAAAACCTGCTTGAGGCAGCTAAAAAATTATGGTCAAGTCCCAATATTGTTTCAAAAAAATGGATTTACAATCAATATGACAGTATGGTGAGGACTAATACCCGAACCAATTCACTGCATTCTGATGCTTCAATTATCAGAGTTAAAGGAACAAAACAAAATCTTGCCGTTTCAGTAGATTGTAATTCTACTTATGTTCATGCGGATCCGTATATCGGTGCGATGATTGCTGTAAGTGAAGCAGCAAGAAATATAACCTGTTCAGGTGGCGAGCCATTGGCAATTACCAATTGCTTAAATTTTGGCAATCCCTACAACCCGGAAGTTTACTGGCAATTTGTAAATGCGATTAAAGGAATGGGTGAGGCATGCAGAAAGTTCGAGACCCCTGTTACAGGAGGCAATGTTTCTTTCTACAATCAATCTGTCTATAAAGACAGAACTGAGCCTGTATTTCCTACACCAACTATAGGAATGTTAGGATTGATGGAAGATGAGAAATGGCTAACTACTATTGAATTTAAGAAAGCGGGCGATCTGATTTACCTACTTGGAGAAACCAAAGAATGTTTAGGAAGCTCTGAATACCTTAGACAAATTCATAATATAAAGGAATCAAATGTGCCTTACTTTAATCTTGAAGATGAATATCAAGTTCAGAAGTTCACTAGATCGATTATCCGTGATGGAATGATAGAATCTGCGCATGATGTGGCTGATGGCGGTTTATTTACTACCTTATTAGAGTCTGCCATACATGCTGAATTAGGATTTAATATAGTTTCAAATACTCAAATAAGGAAAGATGCGTTTCTATTTGGTGAATCCCAAAGCAGAATTGTAGTCTCTATTTCAAAAGAAAAAGAAGAAGATTTTTTGAACAAAATCAAAAATGCATCCATTCCATTCTCTAGACTAGGAGAAGTAACTCAGAACAAAGACATCATTTTTGATAATGAAAATTTTGGAAATACAGAGGAATGGAAATCTGTGTTTGAAACCACTTTAGAAAAAATTATGCAAAAAAATTAGAATTATGCTAAAATTTATTAAGTTAAGTTTACTCCTTTTTACCATTTCATTTTTCGTAGCTGCATGCAATAATCAATCCGGAGCAACAAGTATTTCAGGAAGCATTACCGGTGCCGGGAATATGCAGGTTGTCCTGAATAAATATGAAATCAAGAATGAAACAAATACCATTCAGAAAACCCAAAGTGATGCTGAAGGCAATTTTGAATTCAAGTTTGAAAACGAGATTCAAGCCGGTATTTATATATTCGTTATTGGTGCACAGCAAGGTGTAATCGTTATGGACGGGGAAGAAAATCATGTCAAGATTTCAGGAAGCATGGCGGATATTGGGAATTTCGCCTACAAAGTGGAAGGAAGCAAGGCATCTTCAGAACTTATGGATGCTCTAGCGAAATTAAAAAACGCAGGTCAAGCAGGTCCTGATCTAGTGGTGACGCAAACTAAAGCAATGAACAATTCCTTGGCTGCTCTACAGTTTACAATGATGACGTTGAGAGGGAATGGTGCTTTTTTAGATTTGTATAAAGAAATCAACGAGAAACTCAAATCTCAGTATGCATCCACAGACTATCCTGCCAATTATGCAACCTTCATCTCGCAAATTGAGGCACAACAATCACAGGCGAATGCCGCTGAATTGATAAAGGTAGGAATGGAAGCACCGGAAATAACACTTCCTAACCCGGACGGTAAAAATATGTCTTTATCCGACTTGAAAGGAAAAGTTGTTCTTATTGACTTTTGGGCTGCTTGGTGTGGACCGTGTAGAAAAGCCAATCCAAAAGTTGTAGAAGTTTATAAAAAGTATAAAGATCAAGGTTTTACCGTTTTTAGTGTGTCACTTGATGGTATGGATGAAAGATCACTGGCGCGTGTTGGAGGTGGAGATCCGCAGACAGCTGAGAGATTGAAAAACGATCAGAAAACAAGATGGGTCAATGCAATTCAACAAGATAATTTAACCTGGGATTATCATGTCAGCGATTTGAAAAAATGGGATTCAGAAGCGGCCAAATTGTACGGTATCCGATCTATTCCTAAAACCTTCTTATTGGATAGAGATGGAAAAATTGCTGTAATTGATCCTCGATTTGATTTGGAAGAACAGGTTGCAAATTTGATTAGCAAATAATTTTTTATAAAAAAATAGTAGATTTTACTACTCGAAATTTCTAAAGAAATTATTTTTTTCAAAAAGGATAGGCATTGAGTCTATCCTTTTTGTTTATACGAGATTTTTAAATGAAAATTTAGGATTTCTGTAAGGTCTGACCAATTTTTGAAATGATAATTCCTGTAGCGACTGATACATTTAGAGATTCGGCACTCTGACCTTTTTTATCACTTCCTCCGGGTATAAAAATACGGAAAGTACACATTTTTCTGATCACATCGGAAAGCCCCTCCCCTTCATTTCCCACACATAAAATTCCGGCCGCTCCCATTTCAGTTGTATAAAGATTCTCCCCGTTTAAATCAGCTCCCCAAATATTGCAATTAACTATTTTATCCTCTACTTCATTCAAGTCAAAAAACTGAAAATTCATTCTAAAAACACTTCCCATACTTGCTTGAACCACCTTAGTATTGTAAGGGTCAACACAGCCTTTAGAAAAAATAATATTTTTAATTCCAAACCAGTCTGCTGTTCTAATGATTGTACCGACATTGCCCGGATCTTGCAATCCATCCAAATAAATATTCCATTCTTTAGGATTAATTATTTGATCTGTAGGACTATTGAAATTCGCAACTGCAATAATTGATTGAGGATTGACCTGATTGCTTAATTTCTTAAATTCCTTGGTATCTAAAACCCTGCATTTGTCATGTAAAGCACTCTGATTAGCTATTATTTCCAATATTAAATCAGAATTATCACCTATTAATAATTCTAATCGCTCGGGATAAAAGGTCACAAGCTCTTTTATCATTTTATACCCTTCGACTATGAATTTATTGTATTTTTGTCTGTACTTTTTAATACCGAGAGCGTTGATTAATTTAAGTTCAGAAATAGAGAGCGTTTTCATAGCATAAGTATTATAAAAATAAAACTAAGAAATTTCAATTAGTAAATAATATTTAATGTACTTTTTTCCTTATTAAAGAAACTTGTTAGAATATTAAAGCGAAGCAAATTACTATTAAAAATCTAATATGAACTACTTTTCCGGTGTGTCAATTAAACGTAGAATTTCAGATTTCAAAAAGAGCTTGCAATAACAACGGACTAATTTATGAATTTGAACAAGCTCTATTTTTTAGTTCTTTTTATCATCCTAATAATAGGCCAGGGTTGCAATGTGACTAGATATTTGAAAGAAGACGAAAAATTAGTCAAATCCCATGAAATCGTTTTTGATAAGACCCATTTGAAATTCAATGAAAGAACAAATTTAAACTACGAACTGGATCCCTATATTACTCCTAAGTCTAACTCAAAAACCCTAGGCCTTTTCTATTCGCGCCTTTGGGCTTATTATAGACTCACCCAGGATACAACACAATTAGTGGATACAATGGCGAATACTTGGCTGGAAGATCGATTTACTGAGCCTCCTATCCTCTTTGCCAACAGCCAGATCGAGCGTAATCTCTCCAACCTTAACTACGTTCTCTATCAAAAAGGTTTCTTTGACCGGGAAATTTCTGTAGATACTATTTTTACAGATCATTTTGCAACAGCGAAATACAATGTCAATACAGGTGCGAGATATTTGGTCAACACTATAAAGTACGAAAGCAGAGATACAGCTCTTCTTCAACTAATTAACAATGCTTCGAAAGAAAGTAAATTAAAGCAGGGCAGTCCGGTGGATGTCAATCTTTTTGAAGAAGAAAAAATTAGGTTAGCCAATATCGCTTTAAACAATGGGTATTATGACTTCAATACCTCTTATATTCCAAATTTAACAGGTGATAGTACGAATAACAAGGTCGATATAACCATCAGAATTCTCCCTCCGGAAATAAATGAAAATCATAAAGTCTACCGAATAGGAAAAATTAGGGTATACACAGAAAATGATCCTTTATCTGAAAACTTTACTAATTATGATACTACCATAAACGGCATTCAGTATTTTGGTAAAACAGAGAAGATAAATGTCCGTCCTAAGGTGCTCGACCATCAAATATATCTAACACCGGGAAATATTTTTTCCAAAGAAACCGAAAATTTAACTGTGCGAAGGCTTAGTACGCTAGGTTTTTATCGTTATCCGGTGGTGAGATCAGTACCTTCTTCCACTGATTCATCATTGATAAATTACGACATTTTCCTAACACCGGGCAAAAAAATGGATACTTATATAGAACCCTCCATTTCACGTTCCAGTCAGGTGTCAAGTGCCCCGCTTTTAGGACTGGCATTAGATCTGGGATGGTCTCATAGAAATTTATTTCGAGGGGCGGAGAACAATACGATGGGTGTTGAAGGTGCTGTGGAGTTGTTGCCGCGAAGTTCTATTGACACCCTTGGAATTTTTAATTCAGCAGTTTTTCGAGCAAAAAATGACTTGAGACTTCATAATTTTATTGATGTAAATGGCACATATAGTTTGTTAAGTGCGATTTCTTTTGGCGAAAAGAGCTTAATTAATGAAGAATTCTATGATTTATTAAGACAAGAGGGTCGATCCAATGTGGGGATAAGTTTTGAATACAATTTTATAGTCAATGCTTACACAACTAGATCCTTCAACCTTGAATTTAATTCAATCATTCTGACTCCTGATCGGACTAAAACGTATTCTCTAACTCAAGTAGGCTTTAATTTATTGATACCGCGAGCAACTGAAACATTTCAAAGGGATTTTCTAGCTAATAATCCCCTTTTGGCTCAGAGTTTCTTTAGCAATCAATTATTTACAGGCTTATTATTTAAGTCATTTGGCTTTGCCAGCAGACCTGGAACCAATCGATTTGGTGAAACGTACAAAACCAACTTCAATGTTGAGACATCAGGATTGGAAGTTTTAGCAATCGAAGGGATTTTAAATAAGAGTATTAATCCGGATTTCGCGAACTTTTCGAAATTCATTAAAGTTGAATATAATAAAAGTTACTACAGGCAATTTAATAGTTTAATTGGAGCCGGAGTGATGGGGGGAGCCGGGATAGCTGTGCCTTTGTGGGATGAGGCGGGCGTGCCCTATGTCAAAAAGTTACAAGTAGGTGGACCAAATAGTATGCGGGCCTGGGAATTTAGACAATTGGGCCCCGGGGGAATTATTGACTCTATTTCTACTACAAATAGACGAATTAATAACTATTTCCAGCGGGGAGATCTAAAATTAGAAGGAATGGCGGAGTTAAGGTTTGACTTGTTTTGGGTGTTTAAAGGAGCCTTTTTCATTGATGCGGGAAATATTTGGTCTTTAGAGTCAGATGACAGGACGGAAGCCAAATTTAGAATACGGCGGTTTCTCGATCAGATTGCGGTAGGTTCAGGACTTGGCTTAAGGATGGATTTTGGATTTTTTGTGTTACGAACTGATTTTGGAACAAAAGTCAGACTCCCTTATATTAGTCCCAACACAGGCACTCATTATCCTTACAATAATCCCCGAGAATTATTTAGAGATATCCAGCTCAATTTGGCCTTGGATTATCCTTTTTGATGTTTTTTAGAATAATCCAGAAAAAGTTTCTTTCTTCCATATTTGGAACAAATTTGGCAATTAAATGGATTGTGGCCTTGAGCGGGGCAGAATTCTCTACCATAAAAAATGAATTGCAAATGAATTTTATTCCAAATTTCTATAGGGAAAAGTGATTTTAAATCTTTTTCTGTCCTCTCAACTGATTTTCCTGTGCTTAATTTCCATCGGTAGGCCAGCCTATGAATATGTGTATCAACAGGAAAAGCCGGCACTCCAAATCCCTGAGCCATCACAACTGATGCAGTTTTATGCCCCACACCCGGGAGGCTTTCCAGTGATTCAAAAGAATTAGGAACCTGCCCATCATATTGAGTCACTAAAATTTTTGAAAGGTTCTTGATAGCTTTGGCTTTTGTAGGGGATAATCCACAAGGTCGAATTATCGCTTGTATTTTTTCTAAATCACATTCAGCCATATCGAATGGATTGTCAGCCATTTCGAATAATTCAGGGGTCACCAAATTCACCCGTTTATCTGTACATTGTGCTGACAACAAGACAGCAACCAAGAGTGTATAATTATCTTTATGATCCAAAGGAATGGGTGTTTCAGGATATAAAGATTCTAAAATATCCGCTATCTCGAGTGCGATTTTTTTGCTCATTAATAATTTAAATATTTAATAAAAACGCTAAGGTGTCCACCCCATCAGCATAATCAGACAAAGATGGAGATTGCGAAGTGCCAAAATCAAAATGCTTGAAACCATCTATTGGAGAGGAAGATAACACTAATTGAATCTGATCTTTCTTTAACTTCAAATCCTTTTCCACTTCTGATATAGAATCAAACCACTCATAATTTAAAACGGAAATTGGGGAGGATAATGCCTCAGATTCTTTCAAAAGTAAAAAATCATTGGTAAGAAATTTTTCCCTATTGAGTAGCGCAATCGAATAGTAATAATCAAAATTATTTTTGTATTTGTTGTGATTAATGACTTCTTTATAGCTTTCGATAGCTTCAAATAAGTATTTCAATTCAAATCCATGCGCTACGTATAATTTGGAGACATTTCTGCACCCAAGTCCAAAAAAAGTGAATAAATCTTTGCCTAAGTTGATCAAATCAGATTCAGTAGTTGTATGATCAATGATCGCAACTCCATTTCTATTTTTTCTGATAATATGAGGCACTTTGGAAAAATATTCCTCAAAATAACGGGCTGAATTATTACTGCCTGTGGCAATAATTGCATCAAAATCTTTAAGTCGATCAACGAATTCAACTCCCGGATCTTCACCATATCTTACTTTATATAAATCCACAAACGCAGGAAGAAGAAATCTATCTTTTTCAGATAATTTTATCATTGCTTTATGTCCTGATAAAATTACACAAAGTACATCGTGAAATCCCACCAGCGGAATATTGCCGGCCAAAATCAAACCAACTCTTTTCGGAGAAATGTCAATGATATTGTAGTTTGAAATCCAATCCTTGAGAGCATTTTCATTTAAATAATTTTCGGCAATAGCCTTGATGGAAGTCTTTATATTTTCTTCTGTAAACCAAGGATTATGGATAATCGAGTTATGAATAGGCAAGCTCCAATCGATTGCACCACTCAATAAATCATCTCCAATAGATTTCAAAACTTCTAACTTTCTGAAGATATCATTCATTTAAAGTATTTTTACTTTTTCGGTCATCAATATAACTGCGCCATTTATCCAAAACTTTCTGCATATCCTCAGGTATCTCTGTTGTGAAATGCATTTTTTCTCCACTTATTGGATGTATAAAGCCTAAAGATGCTGCATGCAGTGATTGTCTATTAATTAAATTAATATTATTTTCTACAAATTGTTTGTACTTTGTAAAGACAGTTCCTTTAACAATTTTATTGCCACCGTACCTTTCATCGGCGAAGAGTGGATGACCCATATAGGCAAAATGAGCTCTAATCTGATGCGTCCTACCAGTCTCTAATGTACATTTTATTAATGAGACATAATATAGATCCTCAAGCGTTTCATAGTGTGTAATGGCATTTTTACCTTCTTCCTCAATAGTGCCTGTCACCACTAAACGATTTTTAGGATGTCTAATCAAGTTGACATCAATTGTGCCTTGAGCTGGTTCCATTGCACCCCATATAATTGCACGATATTCACGATCAATTGTATGATCATAAAACTGTTTTGCTAAATGAGTCAGCGTATATTCTTCCTTAGCTATCACAAGCAAACCGGAAGTATCTTTGTCAATTCGATGTACTAATCCCGGTCGGTTTAATGAATTTCCTTTTAAAACAGGAATTTCCTTATTCTTCCAATAATAGGACAATGCATTAACCAAGGTGCCAGAAGTATTGCCAAATCCGGGATGAACTACCATGCCAGCTTCCTTGTAAATCACCATTAAATATTCATCTTCATAAACTATATTTAATGGAATATCTTCAGGAATCAGTTCATCCTCATTGAGTAAGGGTTTGTCTAAAGTAACAGAAACAATATCCCCGGGCTTGACTTTATAGTTGGATTTTACTACATTATTATTTACCGTAATAGCACCGCTGCTAATACCATTTTGAATTTTCTGTCTGGAAATCCTTTCTGTTTTTTCGACTAAAAACTTATCAATTCGAACAGGAGATTGCTTTGGATCAATGACTATTTTATAATGTTCATAAAACTCATCCTGTCCATCCTCCCCTTCTTCTCTCTCGATATTATCATAATCATTATCTAACAAATTTGAATTCATATTAAGTTTATTCTATACTAGTGGACAATATATTAAGTAAAAAGGCAATATTAAAATAATAGGAATTTTTATTTAATGATATTTGATCGTAAATAATTTCGGGATTCCCTAACATTGATTGTGAGAAATTGCTTCCGGGAATATTTGCTTCATTTCTACTTGAAATCCGATAGCCAATGGAAAATTCAGCAGAGGCATGATTTTCAAACAAATCCAACTGAAATCCGCCGATGAAAGTAGCATTTAGTCCCAAGTTTCTGTTGGAATGAAATGAATCGAACTTTCTAAATCGGCTTCTATGAGAATTAAAAGTTCTCGTTCGGGTATAGAAGCCATCCATTCCGGTTGATAAACTCATAAACGGTCTAAATGAGTATTGAAAATCATTAAAGAAATAGATTAAATCTACATTTAAACTCAAATAGGAAGCATTTGATGCCAATTTAATGAAGGTTTCTTTACCTTGAAAATCTTCATAGGAGATAAATGAGGAGTTAAAATAATTTCCATGACTGAATGTAGACCCCAGGGCTAGTTTATAATAAGGGGAAAGTTGAGTTAAGAATGAAAAACTATTCATTTCCACCGGATTGAATGTATAATTAACATTATTTGATTTAAAATAATGAAGCCCTTTTGAGTATTTTATCTGCAAAAATCTATCCCCCAAATCAATTTTTCTATCGAAAATTTCAGAAGGTGAGGTATTTACTTTCTGTGAAAATAGAGTTACACTTTTGACTATAAATATAAAAATACATAGCCAAATTAATCGTAATATTGTTCCTTGGTAAATCATAATATAAAAATATAAAAAACTTTCCTTATGAAATTCAATTCACTTTGTGCAAAAGATTTAGGAAATGATTTCAAACATAGTCCACATAATCTTCCCATCTATCAAACTTCTGCGTTTGAATTTTCAAGCCATCAAGAAAGCGTCGCCACCTTCAATGGTGAACAAAAAGGATTTTCGTACTCAAGGTACAACAATCCTACCATAGAAAAGGTCGCTGAAAAAATTGCCGCCATGGAATCTCATAATTTGGGGATCGATGCATTTGCCTATTTAACAAATTCCGGGATGAGTTCAATTCATGCCATTGTTAGTAGCGTTTGTAGCAACGGTGATGTCATCTTGACTCAGAGTAATTTATATGGAGGGACCATAGAATTATTCCAAAAACCTGTTCAACGTTCGGGAATTGAAACAATTTTTATCGATTTTAATTCCATCGAAACTGTTAAAGAAGTAATCAAAAGTAAAAAAATTAAACTCATATACTTAGAATCACCTACTAATCCAACGTTAGACATTGTCGATCTAAAAAGAATTTGTGATATTGCAAAAGACAATAATATTGTTACAGTTATTGACAACACATTAAATACGCCCTACAACTTACAACCTTTTCAGTTTGGGATAGATTATATTATTCATTCAACCACTAAATATTTGAGCGGTCATGGTCATTGCATCGGAGGAGTAATAATAGGAAAAGAATCCGAAGTAAAAACTAAGATTTGGGAAAATATCAAACTTTTGGGTCTAAACCCCTCCCCTTTTGATGCCTGGTTGCTTTACAATGGGATGAAAACCCTAGCTTTGAGAATGAAAGTACAATGTGACAACACTAGGCAAGTATCCGAATTCCTGGAAAATCATCCCAAAATAAGGAAAGTTAATAGTTTATACCTCCCTTCATTTAGACATTACGAATTAGCAAAAAGGCTCTACAAGAATGGAGCGGGGGCACTAATTAGTTTCGAAATAATTAATAAACTCGATGCTTTAGATAATTTTTTTAAAAACTTGAAATTTTGTAAAATTGTACCCACATTAGGTGACTTAGATACGATTCTTTTACATCCTGCAAGCAGTTCACATTTAAAGGTTAATAAAGCTATTAGAGAGAAAGATGGAATAGGTGATAATTTAATCAGAATTTCGGTAGGAATTGAAGACGTAGAAGATATAATTGCGGATTTAGAGGCTGCATTAGAGCAAGTATAAACTAAATATTTTAGCCGCGCGTACCTAGTTCAATTATCTCCATATTAGAAATATTTCCCGTATCAAGACAAAATCTTAACATTGTTCTGACATGGTGAAAGCCTGAGCGTCCGGCAGCTCCGGGATTCAAGTGGAGAAGGCTTAATTTTTTGTCGTAAATAACTTTAAGAATGTGAGAATGTCCACAAATAAACATGTCAGGTTTATAGATATTTAATTTTTCTTTAATACGGGCGGGATATCTTCCGGGATATCCCCCAATGTGAATCATAAATATTTTAAATCCTTCTAATTCAAATAATTGCTCTTCTGGATAAATTCTTCTTAGAATATGATTATCAATATTGCCAAATACTCCACGTACTACAGGAAACATTTTTTCGATTTCTTCATTTATCCCCTCGCCCCAATCTCCTGCATGCCAAACTTCGTCGCATACCCTTAGATGTTGCAAAATATCCTCTCCAATATATCCGTGGGTATCAGAAATTAAACCTATTTTTTTCACTTAAAATTCTTTAAGAGGATTTTGCCTATTTGTTGTTGATTTTTCATTCTTTGAAAAGCTAAATTTATATCAGATAAATCAAATATCTTATCAATTATAGGGTGAATCTTATATTTTGAAACAAAATCCAACATATCTTCAAAATCCTTCCGACTCCCCATTGTAGAACCATAAACCGTGAGTTGCTTCCAAAATAGAATTTGTGGAGAAAAATTATTCACTATACCCATTGTCCCTCCATAAACACCTATCCTTCCCCCGGGCTTAGCCAATTTCAACAATTTACCGAATCCATCTCCTCCTGCAGAGTCTATAATAACATCGAATCCTTCGGATAGTCTTAAAAGATCTTTGTCCCAATTATCATCAGTATAAAGTACACCAGCTTCAATTCCAATATTTGAAAAGTAACTTATTTTATCAGTGTTTCCTGAAGTCACAAAAACCCTAGCACCTATTGCCAAACAAAATTGAATTAAAAATGTCGAAACACCTCCGCCGGCACCTGTAATCAAAACAGTTTCTCCTCTCTGAATTTTACATTTATTTACTAATACGCGATAGGCCGTAAGCCCTGCCAAAGGCAACGCAGCACCCTCCTCCATCGTCAAATGATGAGGGATGTCGTATATCTGTGAATTTTGTATTAATATTTTCTCAGAGAAAGTTCCACTTTGAGGCATTCCAAGAATTTGATAGTCATTCGGCTGATGATTTTCTGATCCAACCCAGTTCATTGATGGGTTAAATAAAACTCTTCTACCATCCAAAAGACCACTACCATCTGAACCAAGGATAATGGGTGTCTGAATTCGAGCATATTTGCCAATAGATATAAAATAATCTCTTCTATTTAATGCAGAAAACTGCATTTCCACTTTAGACATATTATTTAAAATCTCTTTATCTAATGAATAAGATTTAAAAACAAAAGGCTTATTGACTTCAGTTAAAACGGCAGCTTTCATTAAGAATATTTTTCCTTCTAGGTAAAGGTAAATAATGATTGGCTTATTAAATAATATGTAATCATTAAAAAAATACCTGAAATAAAAAAGCCCCTTCTCACCGAAGTGAGAAGAGGCCATCCCAAAAACCGATTATTTCTTATCGGCTCCTCATGATCAAGACCAGTTTACTCGATCACTATCATTTTCTTAGTACTTCTGAAGTCTTCTGTCTCCAATGTATACTGTAATACTCCTGCAGCTCCTAACTCTGATCTCGTTACCTTGATCTCGTTAATTCCTGCATTGTAGGTTCCTTCATACACTTTCAACACTCGACCGCTTACATCGCTGATCGTCACTGTAGCTTCCATCTCTGACGGTAAGTTAAAGCTGATCTTCGTTTCACTCTTGAATGGATTCGGTTCGTTTTGGT
>CALCSX010000049.1 GCA_937894165.1 uncultured Saprospiraceae bacterium
CATCACTTTTAGTCACTACATTATAAATGGAACTCAAAAAATTCTTCATCAATAACTGCAATGGAAGTTCATCATCAATCACGAGGACTAGTGGATTATCTTCATTCATTTGTTAATCTTTAATAAACTATCTCTACTTAGAAAAAATCATTTACAATTCCAAAAATGCTTCTTGTCGATAAATTCTACTGTTTTTTCTTAGCTTAACACATTACCAATAGATAAAAAACAGACTCGAATACCGAAAATTTTCAATTTTTCATCAAAAAGCATCTACCTTAATAGTTTCAATAAAATAGGATAGAATAGAATCAAAAATACATAATAAAAACAACTTCCCCTATTCTACACCGGAAAAGCATTAATCTAAATACAATTCCAAGGTCTTGACCAGTTCCGCTGTCAATTCTATGGACTTTTCATCCCCTACCTTTGCTTTTTTCTCTAACATATCTGACAATTTAAAAATATCATCTATCATAAGACTTCCCGATGTTCCACGTAATTTATGTGCGATTTGAAAAATGCATGGATAATCATAAGATTTCATATATTCAATTAATTTCGCCCTATTATCCGATAGTGAATCAAAAAACATATCAAATATTTCGTTTGTCTGCTCAGCTGATAGGCCGGTCATATCCTGAAATTTTTGAACTGCCTGATGCTTTAAATTTAACTCACTGTGGTTCATGATACAAAGTCGGTATTTTCAGGAAATTATGATGATTCAATTCAAAATCAAACCAGAATTATCTTTAGCTGACAAAACTACAATTTTGTAGGTAAAAATCTACTTAATAATGAAAACTTATATATAACTTAATGAAGGAGTAAGGAGAACTATTAAGGAATTTAAAATATTTAAGGGCAGCCACTAAATAGAACGTAGCTAAACATCAAAGATGCCTACAACATAATGCTGGAGTAAGCAAATATTTATTCAGCACTTTCTGCCATTACCTGAAGCAGACATCTATATAAATATAATGTTTTGAATACGAACTACTGATGGAGCATAATAATCATCTAACAGATTAGTACTGACCTCGGTTGAGGTCAAATTATGTTAGCAAAAAAATCAAACATTTCCTTCGACCCCGGAGGTGGTCGCATACATCCACTTATATTCTATGTCATAAATATAAAGTTATTCCATGAACAATATCTACATAATTATCAACCAGGTTTCTTCTCAAATTGTGTTCAGACTAATACTCCGTAAATGTAAACATCAATAACCACGAGTAAAGCCTGAAAGGCTGCAACTCGGGATACAAACATAAAATTCCAGCAACTCCGTAGGGAGTTGAACACATCATTTTTCTACCTTCTGTTGGCGCAAATTTGTAAAAGTGTCTTCATTATTTCAAAAAAAGCCCCGAAGCGGGCGCAATATCTTAGCACAGGGTGAAGCCCTGTGTTACAAATAGAAAAAACCTAGTTTTGGCGAAATTTTTGCCCGAAGGAAGCAAAAATTATGACAAAACCTGCTGGGGGAGATCCTTAATGAACCCTTAATACCCCTTAATACCTTCATGGTTAAAGATTGTATTATAACATTCAATATAAAAGGATTTTAAATTTACAAATTTCAATAGTAGACCTAAATCTGACCGGCAACCCTACGTTAATAAATTCAAAATTATCAGCCCTTATTTTTCAAAATGCATTAATTCTAATACTTTCGTTGTTTATAAAACTTTTTTTCAAGGTTTTGAACAAACTTAAATAGGTTGTTCTTAACTAATTGTACAGAAGAATTAGTAATTAAGCAGTGCTTAGAATTGCTATTAAAACATATAGCATCCATGATTATTTCTAAAAAATTACTACTTGGCCTTACCTTGGCTCTACTGACACCGCTGCTTATTTTCGGGCAAAGGACTAAGGAATACAGGGGTAACACATTAATTAATAAAGAAGTCTTTCAGGCGAAGTACGACTATTATTTATCCGGAAAAGATACCATCCTTGATGGCAAATATACAGCTGATAAACCCATTATCATTGAGGAGGGACAACCTTATTTTCAATTTATAAAAATTAATGGAAATTTTTCCCGAAACAAGGCCGTCGGAGCGTGGCAGTTCCGAAATGGTCGGCTACTCCCTGAAGAAGGAGCTATTTTTAGCGATTACGATCAAGCTTTCAGACTTTCCGGAAACGAAGACATGGTTTTAGGCAACTTTGTAGGTGGGGAAAAAACCGGAAATTGGCAGATTTTCAACTGGAATATAGCAGGATCAGCAGTGTCAGACACCGCATTTCAAGCCGACCTGAATTTCAAAAATGATGCCTTAGAGGGGAACTTCTTAATTTCTACCGGTAAGAAAAGATTTCTGGGTGCCGTCACTGATGATGAAATGGCGACAGGCGTGTGGCGATTTTTCACCCAACACAGTTTTTTTCAGCGATCAGTAGAGCGGGAATGGGTTTTCGAAGATGAAGAATTGAAAGAAATAATTTCTTATACTGATGACAAAACGACAAAGACTAAAGTAAGTCAGGAGAGTTATATCCTTCCACAAAGGAAACCAATGTTGCTATCAAAAGAATATTTTGACATTATCAAACTCATCATCGAGGTCAATAATGATCACAGCGTCCAAGATTTACCGGAGGGCGGAATGGGGGATAGTGTCATATTTTCCGTATTTAATAGATTGGCTGTTTTTGACAACATAGTGGAAGATCTTACAGACACTGAACTCAGCCCGACTATCATGACGAATATCTCTGAATTCCCTTTGGATGCCGAAGAGATTGCAGATATAGAAAATACCCGAACCAATACCAGACTTATCGATAGTTTAATAGATGGTGTCATGAATAATACCCAGGTCGGATTGGTGCGGGTAGCTGTGCCGGAAGTTGAAAAATATGTCCTGATTTTGCAAGGAATGCAAGAGCAATTATTAAACCCCATCAATCGTATTTTTGATCTCTATGATTCCGGCAAGCTCGTTTATTTGGATAGAAATGCAGTTGTGAATAAATACGTTGATTTCAAATTGGAATTGCATTTAATTTCAAATAATCCTCTCATTAGTAAACAGCCAAAATATGTCTTTCACAATCGTCTCATCGCCACACACCCCAGGGCTTTGACACGGATGAAAAATATGACAGATATTATTATTGAAGAGATTGCAATTGTCAAAGACTCAATAAGCAATCATTTGGACCAAGTTGAACAAAATAAAAGATTGCTGGAAGTTCAAACTTCATTATTGTCGAGATATGAGCAACTAAAACATCTTACAGACTCCCTCTTAAATGAAGAAATGGATGAATTGGCAGGATTTCAGGTTGATGTAGCCATTATTACCTTTCTGGATCGAAAAATTACAGAATACTCTCA
>CALCSX010000050.1 GCA_937894165.1 uncultured Saprospiraceae bacterium
GTTCAGGGTTATGTGCCCGAGGATGTGCTCAGCAATGATGATCTGGCAAAAATGGTAGATACCAATGATGAATGGATTCAATCAAGAACAGGAATCAAAGAGCGTAGAATCCTCCGCGGTGAGGGCAAAGGCGCCTCTTTCATAGGTGAACATGCCGTACGAGGGCTGCTCGAAAAAACCAATACCGACCCGCTGGACATAGATCTGGTCATCTGCGGAACAGTCACGGGAGACATGGTGTTTCCGGACACGGCCAATACAATAAGTTATAAAACCGGGATGAAAAACGCCTGGGGTTTCGATATCAACGCTGCCTGCTCGGGCTTTCTGTACGCGCTGAATGTGGGGCGGCAGTTTATCGAGACGGGAGCGCATAAGAAGGTCATCGTACTGGGCTTGGACGTGATGTCCTCCATCATTGACTATACGGACCGAACTACCTGCGTTATCTTCGGTGATGGCGGTGGAGCTGTGCTGTTGGAGCCTGTCGAGGAAGGTTTTGGAATAATAGATGCCGACCTACATGCAGATGGTGGTGGTCGCCAGTTTCTTCATATGAAATCCGGGGGTTCACTGAGTCCACCTTCACATGAAACTATTGACAGAAGAGAGCATTTCGTATACCAAGAGGGCAAGTCAGTCTTCAAACACGCCGTTAAAGGCATGGTCAGCTCGATAGAAACTGTCCTAAAACGTCAAAATATGGAGGCTCAGGAGCTGGACTGGCTGGTTCCTCATCAGGCCAATAAAAGAATCATACAATCAGTGGCTGATTCGCTGAAATTTCCGGACGAAAAAGTCATGGTCAACATCCAAAAATACGGCAACACCACCGCCGGAACCCTCCCGCTATGTCTGTGGGAATGGGAGGATCAGATGAAGAAAGGAGACAAAATCATCCTGACTGCCTTCGGGGGCGGCTTCACCTGGGGCTCCCTCTACCTTAAATGGGCTTATTAATTGAAAAAATGCTAAAACATATCTGTAAAAATCAATGTTTTACAGACATTTTATTTATATAATGTAAATTGTACTAAAGGGAATTTAAACGAAATTAGGTAAATTTAAAAAGTCAAACTCTCAAAATAATAGTGTATTTTTATCCCTTAGGCACTATATTTGCGAAGCTTAAAGAAAAAATTTATATGGCAACAACTTCAGATATTAGAAACGGCATGTGCCTTGAGTTCAACAATGACATATGCACAGTCGTGGAATTCCTACACGTTAAGCCGGGCAAAGGCAACGCTTTCGTTCGAACAAAACTTAAGAGTCTAACGACAGGCAGAACGCTGGAAAACACTTTCCAAGCCGGTCACAAAATCGATGAAGTAAGGGTCGAGAGAAGACCTTATCAATATTTATACAACGATGAGATGGGATATCACTTCATGAACAACGAAACCTACGATCAGGTGTACTTGCCGGGTGAAATGATAGATGGCAAGGACTTTTTGAAGGAAGGGGGATCAGTAGATATCGTTATGCATGCCGCCAATGAGACGCCGCTGCAGGTGATCATGCCTCAGCACATCGTATTAGAAATCACTTACACAGAGCCGGGTGTGAAGGGCGACACTGCCACCAACGCTCAGAAATTGGCGACAGTAGAGACAGGAGCGGAGATAAAAGTGCCGCTTTTCATCAATCAAGGTGATTTCGTCAAAATAGAAACTACCACTGGATCATATATAGAACGAGTAAAACAATAAATCATGACTTACAAAGAAATTACCGAACTACTGAGACTGATCAACAAGTTAGACTTGGCAGAATTTAAAGTTAAGGAGGGCGACTTCGAGCTGTTGGTGCGAACCGATAAGTACAATAAAGGAGGGAAATCCGTAGAAATACCTACTTATTCCGCCGCACCACGCCCGCAATATCAAGATCAGCCGGCCCCTCAGGCTCCTGCTCGCGATATCGAACCGGCCGCACCGAGCGCCGAGAAGCCGAAGCCGGAAGCCGCAGGAAAAGGTTTGATAGAGGTGAAATCGCCGATGGTTGGAACATTCTACCGCTCAGCATCTCCCGACAAACCACCCTATATAAAAGTAGGTGACAAAATATCTAAAGGCTCGGTAGTTTGCATTGTAGAAGCCATGAAATTGTTCAATGAAATAGAATCTGAAGTGGGTGGAACTGTAGTTCAGGTTATGATTGAAGATGGAAGTCCGGTGGAATATGATCAGGTATTGTTCCTGGTTGACCCGGCTTAATATACTCAAATATCAAAGTGAAATATGTTCAATAAAATACTTATTGCTAATAGAGGCGAGATAGCTCTTAGAATTATTAGAACCTGCAAGGAAATGGGGATCAAAACAGTTGCTGTTTATTCTACCGCTGACAGGGAAAGCCTGCATGTTCGATTCGCCGATGAGGCAGTATGCATAGGCCCGGCATCTTCGACAGAGTCCTATCTGAATATTCCGAGGATTATGGCGGCAGTGGAAATCACTAATTCCGATGCAGTCCATCCGGGATATGGCTTTCTTGCTGAAAATGCTAATTTTGCTGAAATTTGCTCCGACTATGGGGTTAAATTTATCGGCCCAAGCCCCGAAATGATCAGGCAGATGGGCGATAAGGTTACTGCTAAGGAGACGATGATCAAGGCGAATGTTCCGGTAGTGCCGGGATCTGACGGACTAGTTCACACCTTTGAGTCAGGGATTAAAATAGCTAAAACTATCGGTTACCCGATCATCCTAAAAGCGACAGCCGGTGGAGGAGGAAAAGGAATGCGTATCGTGTGGAAAGAGGAAGAGTTTGAAGAGCAATGGGATAAAGCGCGACAAGAAGCGAAGGCTAGCTTTGGCAATGACGGTATTTATTTAGAGAAATTCGTGGAAGAACCCCGACATATTGAAATACAGATTATTGGCGACCAATTTGGGCAGGTTTGCCATCTTTCTGAAAGAGATTGCTCTATTCAAAGAAGACACCAAAAACTGGTGGAAGAAGCACCTTCACCGTTCATGACGCCTGACCTTAGAAAGGCAATGGGAGAGGCAGCGATAAAAGCTGGAAAATCCATCAACTACGAAGGCGTAGGAACAGTAGAATTCCTGGTAGATAAGCATCGCAATTTTTACTTCATGGAAATGAATACTCGAATTCAAGTGGAGCATCCCGTGACTGAAGAAGTAATAGATCACGATTTGATCAAAGAACAGATAAAAGTAGCTGCGGGGGAAAGAATTTCCGGCAAGAATTATGAGCCTATTATGCACGCTATGGAGTGTAGAATCAATGCCGAGGATGTATTCAATGATTTTAGACCTTCACCGGGAAAAATCACTTCTTTCCATAGCAGCAAGGGTCATGGCGTTCGAGTGGATACACATGTTTATGCAGGATACACAGTGCCGCCTTATTACGATTCTATGATAGCCAAATTGATTTGCAAAGCTCAGACAAGAGAGGAATGCATCAAGAAAATGGCGAGAGCGCTGGATGAATTTATCGTTGAAGGGATTAAAACTACCGTTCCTTTTCATCAACAGTTGATGAAAAACGAAGCTTTCAAGAACGGAGACTTTAATACCGGCTTCCTGAATTCCTTTAAGCTGGAAAAACCGACAGAAGAGTAGATATCTTTTGTTTTCAAATATTTAGATGAACCAGTATAGCGCTTTATTATCTTACATTCAACCGTATTATGGCAAAGTTCTGCTGAATTTTTTGTGTAATATACTAGTTGCAGTATTTACTATTTTCAGTATACCCCTAATTATTCCCTTCTTTTCACTTCTTTTCGGCTCTGAGGATGATCAGTTGATAGATTTGGGTGATAAGACAGCGTTTATTAACGATTGGTACGTAGTAGTGATTGATTATTTTGGAGCAAGTAGTGCGGTGGTAGTTATCTGTGCTGCGCTTGTGACGGTATATTTTATTAAAAATCTATTCCGTTACATTTCAATGATACAATTAACGACCCTGAAAAACTCCATCGTCAGGGATATGCG
>CALCSX010000051.1 GCA_937894165.1 uncultured Saprospiraceae bacterium
ATGCCCTGATAAAGGTTATGCCAATTTTAAGAGATATATCGGATTGGCTGTATGTGCTTACAACCTAAAAAAAATAGGGGAACAAATAATAATCCTACTGCGCAAGCAGCAAGAGATTCCTTTAAGCAAGAACGCCGCCTAAAAAGCCTCATTCACGACAAGTTTTAATAAAACTAAGGTATACGTATGCCCGCTTCCCAAATTTTTACTGGTGTTTGCTAGCCCAACTCTAAAATTTCAGACTTTGACCAATAATTTGAAATAATTTGGGAAGATGAAGAAGGAATTTTCACATTTTCCGGCTTTATAAATTTATTGTTTGCAAAAAATAAGGGTTTTCTTGCCGACACTAGTTAACATTTTTTAAATCAAATATGAACATTGCTCAGAACCAATACTTTCAATATGTTAACCCTGAAAAAATTAATTTCGTATCTCCAATTTATATTTAAGTCCAAACTTTACACCCTTCTGTACAATTCTTACAAATATCAATTTCACTCCTCCCCTTGAATATTTTCCTCCGAAAATCATTATATGCCGCACCTGTCCAGATTTCCTCGAATCCTGAACCTTTTAAATCTCCTAACACATGTGTTGCATCCTTGTCAAAGCAACACGGCACCACCTTCCCGTCAAAAGTGATAACACAGGAATGCCATAACTTCCAGCAATGATTCACCAAGGAATGTCGCACCGCCCAGGTGCCATCTTCTTTAGGGATGTATCTGGAATACTTAAGGTTTTTGGGAATCAGATCATTCCCATTTTGATATTCATAAACCTGAGCAGTCTTTAATTTGACTTCGTCCACACCTATCTCATCGGCTAGTTGATAGATATCATCAATCTGATGTTCATTCGGTCTTACCACCAAAAATTGAAATATTATATGCGGTGTATTTGAATTTAATTCCTTTTTCCATTTTACTACATTTCTTGCTCCCTTTAACACATTTTCAAGCTTGCCTTCCTTTCTATATTGCTCATATGTTTCCTGTGTAGTCCCATCTACCGAAATTATCAACCTGTTCAAGCCACTTTCAATCGTTTTCTTTGCATTATCTTCACTTAAAAAATGTCCGTTTGTACTCGTAATGGTATAAATTTTTCGGTCTGAAGCATACTTCACCATTTCCAAAAAATTAGGATTGATATAAGGTTCACCTTGGAAATAGAAAATCAAATACAAAAGATCCTTTTGAATTTGATCTAGTGTTTCTCGAAAAAAATCCGCCTTCAAATTTCCCGTATCCCTGGTAAAAGACCTTAAACCACTTGGACATTCCGGACATCTCAAATTACAAGCAGTTGTAGGTTCGAAGGAAATGGAGAACGGACGACCCGCCGGCAACGGCCTTTTTAACCAGTTGGAAAGATAATATGATCCGGTCACTTTCATGACATTGACCAGCTTTCTCGGAGTAAGCTTTTTAATAAAGTTAATAGAATCCTTATAATGTATCTTCATTTGATTTTCCAAATTCTCCTAACCACAAAGCTAAGCAAATTTTGCTTCCTAACTATTTGTTTCCCTATATGCAGCATGGCTTCCTAATAAATTTAAATAAAACATATATATTATTTTATTTATTTAAATTTTTTATATATATTTGTATTGCTGTTTTATTCCTAATTCGCTTTATTAAAACGAATTCAATCAAAATTAATAAAAGCTTATTGAAAGGTAGTCTCCACAGGCTGCCTTTTTTAATTGACCTTAATATACTTCCCTTCCAAATTGGTGTATCTGTAAATAGCTCTAAAAATTTTTATATTTGTCACTAAAATGCTTACCATAAATCAAAATTATGAAATATCTCATCGTAGGCCTTGGCAATATCGGTTCTGATTACATGGCCACAAGACATAATATTGGCTTTGAAGTTGTAGATATGCTCGCACAGAGGACAAGTACTCCTATGACCATCGGGAAATTGGGAGAAATGGGACTTTTGAAATACAAGGGTCGACAAATTTATATGCTCAAACCTTCAACCTATATGAATTTGTCCGGTAAAGCAGTAAAATATTGGATGGATCAATTGAATATTGAAATCTCAAATATTTTAGTAGTGGTAGATGAGATTCAGTTGGATTTCGGCACTCAGCGACTCAAAGCGAAAGGTTCTGATGGGGGTCATAATGGACTTAAAAATATAAACCTACTGTTGAATACCAACAATTATCCACGCTTGCGAATAGGGATAGGTTCAGAATTTTCTAAAGGCAATCAAGTGAATTATGTTCTGGGCAGATGGACGGAGACAGAAATGAAGGATTTAGGAGAGATACTAGATTACGCAGCCGATACCATTCTCTCATTTTGTACTGCCGGCATACAAAACACAATGGAAAAGTACAATCAAAAAAGGAAGGCAGAATAATTTGTTTAATTTTTTTGGGCGTGCCCTTCACAGCCCTAATATGTTTATCCTTCAATAAATAGATTGAGATGGTCTGTTCAGGTCGCTCCTCTACGGAGTTCCGTCCCCTACTTCGCTAGCGCTAC
>CALCSX010000052.1 GCA_937894165.1 uncultured Saprospiraceae bacterium
CCTTACTGCTGCCTCCCGTAGGAGTCGGGTCCGTGTCTCAGTACCCGTGTGGGGGGCCACGCTCTCACGCCCCCTATCTATCGATGCCTTGGGAGTCCGTTACACTTCCAACTAGCTAATAGAACGCACATCCATCTATAAGCACCTCAGCTTTAATTATTATACCATGCGATATTATAATCCCATGGGGTATTACTCTCAGTTTCCCAAGGCTATCCCCCTCTTATAGGTAGGTTATGTACGCGTTACTCACCCGTGCGCCACTAAACAATCCCCGAAAGAATTGTTCCGTTCGACTTGCATGTATTAGGCCTGCCGCTAGCGTTCATCCTGAGCCAGGATCAAACTCTCCATAGTATGTTCTTTGATAATCTATCAAGCCCAATTAAGAACTCAACGACCATCCTTCTTATTTCTACGAAGGTTTAACCTATCTCTTTATTTTTTAATTGACGAGTAATACTATATTTCTATATACCTCTTCGCCTTACTAGCTTTTTTTTACTCTTTCCGTGTCAATGAACTTGCTCCTTTAAGCTCCACTCTCCAACTCTTTGTCGAAAAGCGAGTGCAAAAGTAATTCTTTTTTTCCTACCAACCAAATATTCCTA
Organism: uncultured Saprospiraceae bacterium; assembly: GCA_937894165.1. GTDB lineage: Bacteria > Bacteroidota > Bacteroidia > Chitinophagales > Saprospiraceae > CALCSX01. The sequence continues at coordinate 612 of CALCSX010000052.1, forward strand.
AAATAAATTTAAAAATATTTAATCAGCTTCCCGCTTCTCCTTCCCCTCTCCCCCCTAACTACTTAAGGGATGGCAAAGATACAACCTTTCTCATTCTCTCCAAATATTTTTTTAGTTTATATACCCTATTTCAATACAATTATTTTTAATTAATATGTACCTCGCTTCCATCAAGCAGAATAGGTATAATTATATTTCAAAATTTTTAATTTTATTTAGATTTTGAAATATAATATTTTTCTTTCATCTTTAAACTGCAAATTGCTCCATACTATAGCACCAATAGTTGCGTATGTATAAATAAGGAATAGAAAAACAACTCTATTAAACACTATGTCGTATCCTACAAAAATACTTTTATTCAATCTCTTTATCTTCACTTTTACTAATTGTACATATGATAATTTAGAGGAATTATTAGAGGAATCAAACTGTCCAACTGAAATCATTTCTTACGAAAATGACATAATTCCAATTTTCGATCTACATTGTAATAATAATATATGTCACGGAGGTTCATTTCCGCAGGGCAGGATCGGACTATCATCATACAACCGCATACTCGAAGTCGTCGAAGATGACCGATTACTCGGCAGTATAAATCATGCCCCGGGGTTTGATCCCATGCCACTTGACAGCAACAAATTATCGGATTGCGAAATATTTATAATTCAGCAGTGGGTTGATCAGGGAGCGCTCGAAAATTAAATCTCCTAATTTCCAATATTAACGCTTCTTGATTTAATAAATAAAATAATATCCATTATATTTACCTGAAACTAACCAAAAAATATTATAATGAGATTTATTTTACCTTTTATTTTATTATGTTGCCTTACAATAAGCTCCACCGCCCAATGGGTAACTAAAAATCCTTCTCTAGCCACACAACGCCATCATGGAATAGGTTTCACTGTTGGAGGAAATGCATATCTGGTATCAGGAACTACGGCACAAAGCAACCCTCTCGGAACCGATAATTTTTATAGATATAATAAAGACGCTGATTCTTGGACAGAGTTGACGCGCTTTCCGGGCGGTGCTCGAGCCTATGCATATGCAGATGTATATAATGATAAAGCCTACTTCGGCTTTGGCTCTAATGACAATATTACTTTTTTTAATGATTTATGGGAATTTGACCCACAAACAGAGGAATGGACGCAATTAAGTAGCTGCCCTTGTGCAGGCAGAACACACCCTGCTTTTGTGGTTCACAATGGAAAAATATATGTAGGTTTAGGTGGAAGTGCCATCGGAGATAGAAATGATTGGTGGGAATATGATATAGATTCCGACAATTGGACGCAGAGACCTGCTCTCCCCGGCCCTCCAAGACATCACCCATTCCACTTTTCTGCCGGTGACTATGTGTATGCAGGTTTTGGTCATCAAGGAAATAATTATTACGCTGATTGGTATCGTTATGACACAGAATCTAATACATGGACACAAATGAATAATCATCCGGGTGGACCGCGTGTGGCAGGACAAGAATTCTCGCATAATGGAATTGGTTACGTAATTAGCGGCGACGGAAATAATCATTTAAATCTTCAGGAAGGAGAATTCTGGAAATATGAACATGAAGATGACACTTGGACACGACTACCGAATCACCCTGGCGGAAATATAACTGATCCAAGAAAAGGACGTTGGGCACCCGGATCCTTTGTATTAGATAATCATGTATACTTCTTTGGTGGCGTAAATAGAGGTCAAGGTATTCTATTTGGTGATATGTTTAGTTATGAATTAGAAGAGACATCTAGTAATAATGAACTTGAAATATCTTCAGTTTCAGTTTTTCCCAACCCGGCCACAGACATTATATATATAGATGAAGAAATCAGTTCTTATTCAGAAATTACATTTAAGATCTTCGATTCAAAAGGAAACTTAATAAAAGCTAAAAAGACTTCTAACAATTATATCCAAATCGGTGACTTGTCCGCTGGTATGTATGTAATAAATTTTATTACTAATAATAACGACCAATATACTTCTAAATTTATGGTAGTCAAATAATTTATAAGTATACATATAAACGTCAAAAGGCAGAGTATTTCCTCTGCCTTTTGACGTTTATAATTTATTTCTGTTAAAGATTACCTCTCAATTCTTGTTCTCTTTCAATTGCTTCAAATAAAGCCTTAAAATTACCTTTACCAAATGAAGTTGCACCTTTTCTTTGAATAATTTCAAAGAAAACTGTCGGTCTATCTTGTATTGGACGAGTAAATATCTGCAATAAATACCCCTCCTCGTCTCTATCTATCAAAATATTCATCTTCTTCAACTCCTCCAGGTCTTCATCTATTTGACCAACTCTTTCAATAACATCCTGGTAATAAACCTCCGGCACATATAGAAATTCTACACCATTCTGCCTCAACTTCTCTACAGTTACCAAAATATTATCCGTAGCAACTGCAATATGTTGTACTCCCGCTCCTTTGTAAAAATCAATATATTCCTCTATTTGGGATTTTTTAAGGCCATTTGCAGGTTCATTAATCGGGAACTTCACATAGCCATTCCCATTAGACACAACTTTACTCATCAAAGCGGTATATTTCGTAGAAATATCTTTATCATCGAATGTAATAAGAAGTTTGAAGCCCATTACATCCTGATAAAACTTCACCCATCGGTTCATCTCACCCAACTCCACATTTCCAACACAATGATCTATAAATTTGAGACCCACGGGCTCCACTTTCCTTTCAGATTTTTTTGCAACATAACCCGGCATAAAAGCTCCATTGTACTGAGATCTTTCTACAAATGTATGCACCGTATCCCCATAAGTTTTAATCCCTGATAAAACCACAGTTCCGTATTCATCTTCGATTTCAATTGGCTCCCTATCCCCTTTTGCACCATTAGCCAGTGCAAGTTCATAAGCTTTAGCAGCATCATCCACCCACAATGCCAACGTTTTAACACCATCTCCATGCTTTCTAACATGTGCCGAAATTTCACTTTCCTCATACAATGAAGATGTTAATACAATTCTAATTTTATCCTGCTGGAGTACATAGGATACAAATTCTCTGCTTCCTGTCTCCGGTCCTTTGTAAGCAACTA
>CALCSX010000053.1 GCA_937894165.1 uncultured Saprospiraceae bacterium
GTAATTTTTATCCTTATATTGAGGATGACCATATTGCTGGAAAGGTAGCTCAGTTCCCCTACCCTCAGAAAAGTCAGTCCCCTCCAACAAACACAGTAAAGGATAAAGCATTATGGCTGTCATATTGGGAAGATTTGGTGAAGGCGCTACCGGAAGCTCATAATATGTATTTCTCGTATAATTTTTACAATATATCACCTTTAAATCCAGATTTGCAGCATTCTTAAACCAGCCCTCCCCTTTCAACATAGCGCCATATTCACCAATACTCAAGCCATAAATGATTGGAATCTCTTGTTGACCCACGAAACTTTTGTACTTTTTATCCAACACAGGACCTCCAATATAGTTAATATGTGGGTTCGGTCTGTCCAATAGTAAAAATTCAATACCTTGCTCAGCGGCAGCCTCCATCACAAGCTCCAGCGTAGATATGTAGGTATAAAACCGCGCCCCTACATCCTGAATATCAAACACAATTATATCGACTTCAAGCAAATCTTCTGTCGCAGGCTTTTTCTTATTCCCATATAATGATACTATAGGTAGATTGGTGGATTTATCAAGTTCGTTGTTTATAATCTCCCCCGCTGATGCCTTGCCGCGAAAGCCATGCTCCGGGGCAAATACTTTGACAATATTGATATCTGCATTTAGCAAAGTATCTACCAAATGCGTCCCATTTACGAGCGATGTATGGTTAACAACAAGTGCCACCCGCTTCGATTGCAAATGAGGCAAATACTCATTCATCCTTTCCGCACCTACAATTACATTCGTACTTAAGTCATCAACCTTCGAAGTGGATTTTTGTCCATTACAGGCTATAACCTGAAAAAGGAGGAATGTTAACATCGAAAAATTTATTATCCAGGAGTTCATTCTGCCCATCAATAGCTAGCTTTATATTAATAAAAATCAAATATTATAAATACTTATCTAATAAAAGGAAAGTATTTATTAGATTTATACCTAAATTCATTAAATATAACAAATATATTTAATATTATTTACAAAAGATATTTTAAATCATAGAATGTACGCAATCATTGACCTGGAAACTACCGGGGGCAAGGCAGAATTAGATAAGATCACCGAAATAGGCATAGTAATTCACGACGGGGAGAAGATAATTGATACGTTTTCCACCCTGATTAATCCTGAGCGATCTATTCCTTATAATATCATAAGGATTACCGGCATTACAGATAGCATGGTAAAAAATGCCCCAAAATTCTATGAAGTTGCCAAAAAAGTAGTTGAAATAACCAAAAATACAATTTTTGTAGCACACAATGTCAGGTTTGACTATTCATTCTTGCAAGAGGAATTTCGGCAGTTAGGCTTTACATTTACTCGAAAGCAGATGTGTACTGTCAGGTTGGCAAGAAAAGTATTTCCGGGCCTGCCCTCCTATAGCCTTGGGAATTTGATAAGACACTTTGCCATTCCCGTTGCAGCCCGACACAGAGCGCTCGATGATGCCATGGCCACTGCAGAGCTATTCAATTTAATGATAAGAAAGTACCCTGACAAAAGCTTTCTTAGATCAGAATTAAGTGTAGCCATTATGAATGCTAAATTGCCATTGTCATTCGACCGTGAAAGAGTAAATCAAATTCCGGATGATTGCGGGGTATATTACTACTACAATAGTGAGGGCAAAATTGTGTATATTGGAAAAAGCCTTAAGATAAAATCTCGTTTTCTGGAACACTTCCAAATTATAAATCAGAAAGCAGCATATCTACAAAAAAGTGTTGTAGATATGGATTATCTGCTCACAGGTTCAGACCTCATAGCTCAGATAATAGAATCTATCGAAATCAAAAAACATAAACCTGAATATAACAAAGCACAGCGAATGAGCTTGGCCAATTATGTTATAGTAGAAGATATTTCAAATGACTCTTACCAAGGATTCAAAGTACTGAAGATAAAGGATACAGTGGAGATAAGCGAAAATTTAGGTAGTTATACTTCCAAACAGACTGCAGAAAGGGTGATCTTTAATCTGGCAAAAAATTTTCAATTATGTCCATGTCGACTTAATACAACAACGGGGAATAATTTGTGTATTGACCATGAAAGGAAAACTTGTTTCATTACTGTTGAGAATTTTAACCTAATTGAATATCAAAGGCGAACAAACCAAGCTATTCTTTACTTAAAAAGCCTTCTACCGGGAAATAAAATTATTTTTGACAGAGGTAGAGTTTCATCTGAGAGCTCGTTTGTACTGTGCGAAAATAATAAAATTTGCGGCTATGGCTACATAGACAATCATAACGGTTATTCCTTAGAGGATATAAAAAACAACATGATTTCTATTGAAGAAACGCCAGAAATCAGAAAAATTCTTAATGATTATATCAGAAAAAATGGCACTAAATTAAAAGTGAAAAATTTTCAAACCTCTTGCTAAGTCAATATTAATAAATTTACACCCCTTCCGTAATCATAAAGGAGGTACGTCTATTCCGCTGATGTTCATCCTCCGAACATTCCTCACATTTACAATTTACAGCAGGAACATTTTTACCGTATCCTGCAGCCTTTAGCCTTTCCTTAGAAATACCATTTTCAATCAAATAATTAACGGCTGATTGCGCTCTTTTTTGGGACAATTCAAGATTATACTCCGCATTTCCGCGACAATCCGTATGGGAAGATAGTTCAATCTTAATTTTTGGATTTACCCGCAATAAGGTGGTCAAAGTATCGAGGGAAGGTCGGGCATCAGGACGAATATCCCATTTATCGAAATCATAGAAAATGTTCTCAAGTACAATTTCCTTATTAAGGAAAATTTGCTCCATCATTACCTTCAAATCTACCTTTTGACGATCAATTGTAGAGTCAATAGTCATATTCTTACTCGAGAATTTTATGCTGTTTGCAAGATAGCCTTCCTTATTAAAAATAAATGTATAGTCCTTATTCCAATCAGGCTTAAAGTCAAAGAAACCGAAATTGCTGGAATTTCGTTTTGCTAAAAACTCACCATCTTCAAACACCTCTATAATAACCTCCGCTAAAGGCTTTCTCAATCTTACTCCTGATAAAGGATCGTCCTCACGGATATATTCTTTCTCCTCAGTTATTATTGTTAAATCAATAAAGTAATTTCTAGCAGCTCTTTCCTTTTCCTCTTTGATAGTATTTTCTTTGACGATGTCTCTTTCAAAACTAAATACATCGTCAGAGCCCTCGCGGTTAGAAGAAAAATAACCTTCCCAATTTTCATTATTATTACCCTTTCGCAAAATCAAACCGAAATCATCAGCAGGGGAATTTATTGGATATTTCATATTAACCGGTGGAGACAATCTTCCATCATTCATTTCGTAAGTATAATATATGTCCAAACCGCCCATTCCTGCACTTCTATCGGAAGCAAAGAATAAAGTATCTCCTTTAAATTGAGGAAAACCTTCGTTCGAGGGGGAATTTACATTCATTCCGGCATTGACCGGAGTACTCCACAATGCACCTTTGCGCTCAGAATAATAAATATCATACCCACCTAGCCCATTTTCATCATCCGAGGCGAAGGAAATTACAGAAGCATTATTGTTAAAAGAAGGTTGGGTGTAATTGACACCGGGTTGTGTGAAGTTTAATAAAACAGGCTCTGTCCAGACATCGTTTAACTTTCTGGTATAATACAATTTGCAATAGAAATCATTCTCTTCTTGCACATTACAGCCCACAAAAATACATTCTTTTCCATCGCTACTGTAGGAGGGATTTCCGACGTTTAAATCAGAGGAAAAAAATCCCTCTAATGTTTCACTCTCATCATTTTCATATTTATAAACAGAAAAGAAAGAATTACCTGTCCATTTATATTTTTGTTTGCCGGATAATTGTTTATCGGAAGTATAAATCATACTCCCATCTGGAAAAATATGATTAAGATTTTCTGAGGTCCCCGGATCCGAGAAAGGTAATTTTGTTATGTTATAAATTCTATTTTCTCTTTCCTCCAGAACCCAATTTAAAGCTTGTTGAGTGGAGGCAATTTCTGAACTCAATCGCATCTGATCCCGGGATTGGGCCATAAAATCATTCAATAATTTCATGGCTTCATTATACTTACCAAGTTTTTTATATGCATTTGAAAGGGCATATAATCCCTCAGGACCATAATTTGATCTCACTGCCAACTCATACCATTTCGCTGAGGATTTAAAATCACCTATTTTTTCATAGGATTGACCCAATTGAAAAGCTTTGGTGGCACGACCTGCTTCGCTGCGGGTGGATTCAATCTCCTCTTCAAGCAATTGGGTAGCTACAAAATATTGCTTTCTCTCCATAGCTAGATCGCCGGTGGTTATTTTTTCATTATAAGCACAAGCGCTGAGACAGAAAATCAAAGAAGCTAAACTGATATAATGTAAATGAAATTTATATATAGACATTTGAAAATCCTATTCTTTTTCTATCAACGACAAAACAAAGTAATAAGTTATTAACAATAAAAAAAATAGCTAAAAATGCTATTAAAGTACAAAGTCTGACCCGAGGGCCAGACTTTGATTATATAGATTGTTTTTGAGCAATTATTACACTCTGATGTTTTCTATTGATTCAAGATTTTCAGCTCTTGTTTCAAGTTGTTTTTCACTGAACTCTCCCGACAAATCATACATGATAGGAGATGCAATGAAAATAGATGAGTAAGTACCTACGATTACACCTACCACAAGGGCAAAAGCAAAACCTTTAATAGAGGTGCCACCGAACATTAAAAGCATAGCTACCACAAATAGAGTGGTTAATGATGTAATAATAGTCCTACTTAATGTACTGTTTATAGCGGCATTAATAAGTTCCTTTCTAGACCGTGCCGCATAGGAATTATAATACTCTCTAATACGGTCAAATATCACCACAGTATCATTCATACTATAACCAATGACTGTTAGTAATGCGGCAATAAAAGCCTGATCTATCTCCAATGAAAATGGAAAGAACCCATGTCCTAGAGAAAAAACAGATAGTAATATTAAAACGTCGTGAGTTAATGCTACTACTGCACCTGTGCTATATTGCCACTTACTAAATCTTAAAAAGATATAGAAGAATATCAAAAGCAATGCAAATATTGTAGATTTAATTGAAGAAGATTTGATGTCTTCTGCAATCGTTGGACCTACTTTAGTAGAGCTTGTAATATGTGTTGAATTTAATGCTTCAGGATTTTTAAATTGGTCAATTGTCAAGCCATCCTCACTTATCTTACTTACACCTTCAAATAATTTTGATAACACCTCATTATCTACATCTTCTCCGGATTCATTGATTAAATAACTCGTGGTAATATTATAAGTTCTATTTGTTGAAATTGCTTTCACGACAGGAGTACTTCCTAATGTTTGTTCTAATTCAGTTCTTAACTGTTGAGCATCTATGTCCTCCACAAAGGTGATATTATAAGAGCGACCACCACTGAAATCCACTCCTAATTCAAAACTTCTTGTAAAGAAAGAAACTAACCCTGCTAATATTATTATTCCTGAAACTATATAAGAAATTCTTCTTTTGGATATCCAATCGATTCTAACATTAGATAAAGCATTTTTAGAAATTTTAGTACTAAATTCAATTTTTCTTCCTTTTTTAATTGTCCACCAGTCCATTATTATTTGAGATAGTAGTACTGCAGTAATTACAGAACAAATTACCCCAATAATCAAAACTACAGCAAATCCCTTAATTGGACCTATACCAAAATAAGCCAGAACAAATGCTGTGAGCAAAGTGGTTACGTTGGCATCAATGATAGCAGAATAGGAGTTTTTAAAACCATCAGCAATTGATGTGAGCATGGTTTTACCGGATTGCAATTCCTCTCTAATTCTCTCATAGATGATTACATTCGCATCAACTGCCATACCTATCGTCAATACAATACCCGCAATACCAGGTAAAGTTAACACTGTACCGAACGAGGAAAGTGCTCCAAAGATGAAGAAAAGATTAGCAAATAAGGCAATTATTGATACAATACCACCCGTTGCATAGTATAAAATCATAAATACTAATACAAATCCAAACCCAATTAATAATGAAATTAAAGATTTATTGATGTTGTCTTGACCTAATGAAGGACCAATTAAAGATTCTTGGATAATATCTGTTTTAGCAGGTAATTTTCCAACTTGAAGAATATTAGCAAGGTCATTCGCCTCCTGAAGGGAAAAGTTTCCTGATATAGAAGAATTTCCATCAGTGATCGGTGTATTAACTCTTGGACATGATACTACTTCGTCATCCAGTGCTATCGCGATCTCTCTATTATTATCTTGCGCTGCCCTCGTGGTCATATCACCCCAGATACGAGCACCTGTATTATCCATTTTCAAAGTCACCCCAACTTCCTTGTTCATCGGATCCTGACTTGAGAAAGCATCAACTATCGATTCGCCTGTAAGAGGTGCTTCACTCCTACCTCTGTCCTGCTTAATAGCATAGAGTTCATACTGATTGGTGACTTCCTTCGTATTAAAATCAACCATAGGTTTCGCAGCCCACATGAATCTGATATCCTGAGGAAATAATCTTTTGATCTCAGGCTTTTCGAGGTAACTCATCACCAAATCCTTCTTATTTCTGTCAACAACTCCCATTACGGAAAGTGGAAATGCCACTCCTACGGATGTCTGTGAGTTTAAAGTAAAATTAGAAAGAAGTGGACCGGCATTTGCTGCAGGATTCGAAGGGTCTGTTTGAACAGCTTCCTTTGTAGAATCTATAACCATACCCAATGAATCGTACACAGGAACCATGATAGAATCCATAGCCGCTACATCCTCATTGCCACCTTCTAATGTCTTTAATCTTTCATCAGCTTCAATAAATGAAGTAATTAAACCACTATCGGAGATTCTATAAACATTCCAAAACTCCAATTTTGCTGTTGAGGACAAGAAATTTCTCGCTCTTTCCGCATTATCGACGCCAGGTAACTCTACAAATATTAAATCTCTTGCTGCATCTAATGAAATATTTGGTTGGACAACACCGAATTTATCGATTCTGTCCTTCATTCTATTGTAAGTAAGACTTACTGTTTCATTAGCTTTGCTTCTCAAAACAGATAAAACCTGTGAATCAGGTGTATTAAGATTAATATCGTCTCTCAGTGACTGATTTCGTGAAAATACAGAAGCCAAAGTCTTACCATTGGAAATCTTACTCCATTCTTGACCGAAAATAGTAATATAGTCAGTTTGAGATCCTATTTGAAGTTTATCTGCTTGCGCAATAGCCTCCAAAAACAATGGATCTTTACTATCATTAGATAAAGCCACCACAAATTCTGACAAATTCACCTGCAAAACAGTACTTATCCCACCTTTCAAATCTAATCCTAATCCAATTTGTCTGCTTTTCAACTCATCATAAGTAAAATCCTTCAACAATGGAACTCTAAAGATGGTCTCATTGGATAAAGAATCAAGATATGCTGATTGTGCATCTCTTATTGCCTGATTTTTAGTTTGAGGATCCTCAATATTTTGTGTAGTTTCAAGAGCATAATTCAATGCCGCCTTTTCCACCCTGTTCGTCGGGAGTAGAAACAAATATTGAACAACACTTACTACTGTTAGTAGAATTAAAAAAACTTTGATTAATCCTTTTGCTTGCATTCCAAAAAATTTATATAATTTTATTTACCTCGTATTAAAGCGGTGCAAATATAAACTTTATTTAATAAGTTTATATCATTTGCCCTAAATAAGACCTTTAATATCTAATTTTTAGATCAATAACTGTCAATATCGCACAAAAAAAAATAAATTATTTGAACTTTTCTTAAAAAAGTATTTCTACTATTTTAAATATAAAGTTTCATTCATTAATAAATTTAATAAGGACCATTATTAAAATTCAAACAGACTCTTTAGAGAGACGTTCCTTGGCGCTTCCAAAAGTCCGGGTCTTGTCACATAAGCTATATTAAAGATATTATTCATGTATAATGAAAGCTGCCACTTTTCTAATATTTTGTATGAAATTCTCAGGTCAGTAACAATATGTCCTTTATTATTTTCATTGCGAAAATCTTGAACACCCGGAATAATGAATTCAAAAATTCTATCAATTGCCAACATATGTGAAAGATAATTATTTGAAATTCCCATACCCCATTTGCCCCTCTCCAATTGCAAATCTAATTTCGCCATATGTCGCGATCTGTATTTTAATACATTTTCAGGAAATGAACTTCTAATGGAATCCTCGGAGGTAAAATTATCATACTTAGGGTCGATAAACGTATATCCGCCAATAATACCGATTTTAGTTTTACCAATATTTCCCTGACCACCAATGCTCAACTCGATTCCATTATTAATAGTGTTACCAATGTTTTGAGACTGAAAGCCATCTACAAAACCAGTAAAAACAAATTCCATCATATTTTCGAATTGCATATGAAATATACAAAAATCAATAAATCCGGTAAAATCAGATATTTTGAATCCCTGTTTAATGCCAATTTCTGCGGTAAAACCAAATTCTGACATTAGATGGGGATTGGGTGTAATAGGTAGAATATCTAAATTAGTCTCTATGAACATTTCAGCTATAGTCGGATAACGAAAGCCTTGACCGACTGAAGCACGAATAAAAGTGGATTCAATAGGATTGTAATTCAATCCAAATTTAAAAATTGGCTTCGCCTGAGAAATCTTTCCATTCGTAATGGAATCCCCTGCCACCACAAGGGGGGTGTTTATTTCATTATACTCATATCGGGATCCAATATTCAAATTCAAATTATTAAAAATCTTTTTATCCAACTGGAGATAGGCAGCCGAGGTAAGTGAAGTGAAATTAAATCCTCCATACAGATCCGCTTTAACTTTCGTATGTGTCAAAGCCGTTCCGGTAGTTACTTGAAATCCATTCTGAAACTTGTGAAAATATTGATACTCTCCAAAAATTAATTTAGAATTGACAGATCTTCCCTCGTTATTTCGATTATTGACATCGTAATATCTGCTCAGAATTTTATGTCTATTCCCGCTTTTTGTATAAGCACTATAAGTTCCATCTATAAAATATCTCTTCCTGCTCGCAGTGTTACTCACCCCCGGAAACGGTAGATACGCATTGTCTCCCGCATCCATCCAATAAAAATAATTATCTGACCTGCCGGTGAGAAAACTTCCTGATAGTGAAACTACATTTCTGTTATTAATTCTATACCGAAGTTTTGCCGTCAATCTTCTGTCATACCTTTCTACAGTCTTTCGAAAACTGCGATGATCAGTAAAATATCCGGCTAGAACAACATCCAAAGCTCCTATCCTTCTTGTATGAGTAATATAGCCGTTGTTCAAAAAGGCATCATTCATCCCTTTCCACCACTGTTGAGCAGAATTTCTAGGCTTCAAATATTGAGTTCTTTGCAGTTGTATTACCGTCTCGGGTTTCTCACCCGGCCATTTAGTTTTTACATTGACGATTCCATTCATAGCATTTGCACCATAAAGCGCTGAAACAGCCCCTTTTAAGACCTCTACTTGATCGATTAATTCAAATGGCATATCGGACCAGTTGGGGAAACCTGCATCAGCTTGCAATGCCGGCACATCATCCACCAACAAAAGTACTCGACTGCCCGCTCCATACGAAAAACCACTCCCTCCTCTTATATTTGCCTGTCCATCTATCATATTTAATCCCGGGACTTTTTCCAAAATCTCATCAAGACTGTTAATATTGATACTTTTAATAAGATCGGGTTTGATAACCTCAATAGAAACACTTGATTCGCTAATGGATTGACTGTACCTTCCGGATGTTACAGTAGCAGTCTCCAACACGTTGGAACTTGGTCTTAAAATGAAAGAAACTTCATGAAACGAACCGATCATATTGATCATAGTATCAATTCTCTCCATACCTACATAAGTTATGGATATATTATGACTGCCTTCCACCAAATTTAAATTGAATTTACCGTCAGTGTCTGTGGTTAAACCACCCCCATCATAACTTAAAGTCGCTCCTATTAAAGGTTCCTTGCTTGCATCAGTCACAGTGCCGGAAAGCTGACCGATTGACGGGGCATTTAAGCCCAGGTTAATTACAAAAAACAAAAATATCAGTAGACGAAAATTCATAGATAAATTATTTTTAATCTTACGCTTATTATGATTACAAGCTACTAATTTATTTACTATTAATTTATATCTTTATATATCAATATAATAAAATCACTATCATGGTAAAGATTTTTATGCAACTTTGCTTTTTCCTTTTTGTAGGTTCAGCCTTTGGTCAAGATTGTGTCCCTGAAGACAATTTGCCGGCTGACTTTCTAGGTGTCTTTCCAAAACCATTTGTTGAAGAAGATCCGGATTCAGGTATCAAAATGGAAGCATGTATTGGAGAGGAATATAATCTTACTTTGACTGTGTTTGTTCCCGCAGAATATGATTTAGGCTTTGGATTTCCTTTGACTATTGAAAGTATTACCTTAATAGAGGTAGAAGGTTTACCGGAAGGCTTAGAAGTGGAATGCAATACACAGGATTGTATTTACCCATCAGAGATGATAGATTGTTTGGTTCTCAAAGGAATACCTACAACTAACAACAGCCCCGGAGATTATGATTTGCTTATAAAAATGACTGCTAATACCAACCTAAATCCAAACTTACCAATCGAATTCCCGGGAATTTTGGCTATGGGTAAATATACTATAAAACTTAATCCAGCGGGTTCGGGAGCCTGCGACCCTTCTTCAATAAAACCAGAGATTTCTTCTCATCAAATTTCTATTTATCCCAATCCTGCTAACAATCTATTGACTATTCAATCCTTGAATAATATTGAAATTAACAACAGTAAGAATGGACTTATAAAGATTTATTCACTTACAGGTGCTGAGAAATTAATTGCCACATTTATAAATTTTTCCGATCTAAATAAAGAAATCGACATTTCAGCATTGAGTCCGGGCATGCATTATATGAATATTTTTGATGACTCCGGTAAGATCATCGCCTCTTCAAAGTTTATTAAATTGTAAAAAAAACAGGAAGATATTAACCCCCTGTTTTTCAGAAAATTAATTCTTTAAAATCTAATTACTATTCTTCTTCACCTTCATTAATATAATAAACTACAGGCTCAAGCATAGGTAAATGTATCAGATTTGATTCCTCCGGTCCTATGGACAAAAAGCCTAAAATGCCTCCTGTTGATTTTGCAACGTGCTTGGCGAATGACTTAAAACTTTTGTACATCTTTGCAGCAATTCTCTTATCCTGTAACTTAGCAAATATCAAATTCAATTCAGCTAATTTATCACTAATAGCTAAATTTCTTTCTTCTACTGAAAGATTTCCATACTTAACAATCTTTTCCTCCAGAACAAGACTAAAATCTGAGCCTACTGCCTGATAAAATTCCTTCATTCCGGAAGGAAGTGAATAGCTTCGAATCTTAGTTACTTTAAGGGCCCAATCCTTTTCGTCTTTCTTAATTTCCCCGTCAGCACCTGCGATTAACACAGTTATTAACGCAATGGCTTCCCTCAACTGATTAAATTCGCTTTCGGAAATTCCTTTAAATTCTGGTATCATATATTACTTTTTTGCAAATGTAAATAGAAATGCTTTAATTAGCAACCTATTAAAAGCACTAAAATATGAAATATTTTTGGATTTTATTCCAAAATTTAATGTTTAGAATGTGGGAACTGAAAAGAGGAGATAAACATTAATATAAGAAGGTCAAAACTAAGCAAATATAAATACATAAATAGTATATTAGCGTTTCAAATATTTATAGTTTTTGAATATGACTACGAAGACAACTGCCAAGCTTACCCCTTTAATGGCACAGTATTTTTCATTAAAAAATAAACACAAAGAAGCCATATTGCTATTTCGTGTCGGTGATTTCTATGAGACATTTGGTGAAGATGCGATTTTAGTTTCCAAGGTTTTAGGAATAGTGTTGACAAGTAGAAATAATGGAGGAAGTGATATAGAACTCGCAGGATTTCCCTACCATTCAATGGATACCTACCTTCCCAAATTGATAAAAGCCGGCTACAGAGTTGCAGTTTGCGAACAGCTGGAGAAACCTTCTAAAGAAAAGAAAATTGTAAAAAGAGGAGTTACCGAAATAGTAACACCG
Source organism: uncultured Saprospiraceae bacterium (assembly GCA_937894165.1). GTDB lineage: Bacteria > Bacteroidota > Bacteroidia > Chitinophagales > Saprospiraceae > CALCSX01. Next base: position 12,172 of record CALCSX010000053.1, read on the forward strand.
GGATTAGCGACAGATGATAAATTACTGAATAAAAATTCTAATAATTGGCTCTGCGCTTATTTTAACGATACAGATAACGTCACAGGCATCGCATTTCTCGATATATCAACAGGAGAATTTTTAATAGATCAAGGCTCACGATATTATTGCGAAAAAATCATTGAAAGCTTCAAACCCGCAGAAATACTTTATGCCTCCAACCAAAAATCCGATATAGATACCCTCAATAAAGCCGGTGCATCGCTATTTAAAATGGATGATTGGGTTTTTTCTATTGATTTTGCGCGGGAGAAACTATTGGATCATTTTGGAACAGTCTCACTGAAAGGTTACGGAATTGATGATCATTTCGTAGCACAAATTGCTGGGGGCGCACTGCTCCACTATCTTTTTATTACAGAAAATACAGACAATTCGCATATAAATAATATTCAAAGAATTGACCAGGAGAATATAGTATGGTTAGATAAATTCACAATTAAAAATCTTGAATTAGTAAGGAGTGTAGCAGATAATGGTTTGAGTCTCATCGATATTTTAGATCATACCCATTCACCAATGGGAGGAAGATTATTGAAAAATTGGACTTTAATGCCACTCAAAAACATCAAAACGCTCAAGAAAAGGCACGATATAGTTGAATTTCTGGTTAATAATGACACTTTAAGAAATATTTTGTCGGATTGTCTTAAATCCATTGGAGATTTGGAAAGATTAGCTGCAAAAATATCCTCCGGAAAAATTAACCCAAGAGAATTGTTCCAACTGGGTAAATCTCTTAGCTTACTAGTTCATTTGAAATCAGCACTTCTGGATTCTCAGGAGCCATATATGATTCAATATGCTGAATTGTTAGATTGTTTAGAGGAAGTCTCACAAAAAATTCAGGTCACACTTATCCCAGATCCACCTGTGAATCTCAATAAAGGGCGAGTTATTGCACAAAACTGTAATGAAGAATTAGATGAATTAAACTACCTAATTTCCAATAGTCAAAAAGCACTACTTGACATTCAACAAAGTGAAGCAGAAAAAACCGGCATCAGCAGTCTTAAAATTGGCTTCAATAATGTGTTTGGGTATTATCTTGAAGTTACCAATAAATACAAAAATAAAGATCTCATTCCTCCCAATTGGACTAGAAAACAAACTTTGACTAATGCTGAAAGATACATTTCAGAGGACTTAAAAATTCTCGAAGAAAAGATATTAACTGCAGAAGAGAAAATATCAGCTCTTGAAGAACAATTATATAATGAATTATTAAATTATTGTCTTCCATATATCAATACTATACAGAGAAACTGTAAGATTTTAGCGGAATGTGATTGCTTGACGTCGTTTGCCTCCGTTGCCATCAAGAATGATTATATCCGACCTGTCTTAAATGATTCCTATCTGATTGATATTAAAAATGGTCGTCATCCTGTCATTGAAAGACACCTTCCCCTGGGTGAACAATATGTACCTAATGATGTATTCCTTGATAGAGATAGCCAACAAATCCTGATGATTACTGGGCCAAATATGTCAGGTAAATCAGCGCTTCTACGACAAACAGCCTTAATATGCCTTATGGCGCAAATGGGTTCCTTCGTCCCGGCTAGTGCCGCTACCATCGGAATAATAGATAAGGTGTTCACCCGAGTGGGAGCATCTGATAATATTTCTTCAGGAGAATCCACCTTTATGGTTGAAATGAATGAAACTTCCAGTATCCTTAATAATATCACGGATAGAAGTTTGGTTTTACTCGATGAAATTGGGCGAGGTACAAGTACTTACGATGGTATTTCTATCGCATGGTCAATAGCGGAATTTTTACATGAAAATCCTATTGCCAAACCTAAAACGCTTTTCGCCACACATTATCATGAGCTGAATCAATTAGCTGAATTGTTTTCCGGAATTAAAAACTATCATGTAGCTACCAAAGAATTGGGTTCAAAAATAGTATTCCTGAGAAAGCTAGTAGAGGGAGGTAGTGAACATAGTTTTGGAATTCATGTGGCCAGAATGGCGGGAATGCCGAAAGTAATCGTACAACGTGCCGATGAAATTCTCCAACAAATGGAATCAAAATCAATAGGAGAAAATAAAACTTCTATTAGAAAAACACTCAATAATATTAGTCCCCCTGTGCAGATGAGTATATTTCAAACGTCCGATCCTACATCTGAGAAATTTAGAAAGGAAGTTGAATCATTAGATCTTCAAGGCATGACGCCTATTGATTGTATGATGAAAATATATGAGTGGAAGAAAGCTTTCGAAGAGAAGGAGAACTAAAAAAATAATTTCTTTATTTAATGTATACGTTGTTTGCTTGCAAGGCGGATAATAAGAAAATACCCAAAAAAACTCAAGGAGCCGAAAGAGAAAATCATCCGCCAATACTCATCCGTATTTAAAGAATTAATGAAAATAACAGCATTGATAATGAATATTAGTGCTGTGCATATATTTGTAATTCCTCTATTCATAGAATATTTTTTATAAAAATATAAAATATTCTTAAATAATCAAACTTTAAACAAATTTTATCGGCAAAATATCATTCGAAACGAATATTATAATTAAAGTTTACATTTCTTCGAAATTACCCCCCCTATCATTTTCATTTCTGCCTCTTTCATTTCTATCTTTTATTTCCTGCCCAAAGCGATAAGCTACAGCTATGCCAAATCTACGCGAATCCCAATCCCTGTATGTCTGCTGAACAATATTCGATTGTATCACATCATACTTAAATCTTAGCGTATTTAAGAAATCTCTTGCAGATAAAGTGACACTTAGCTTTCTATCAAGAAAATCTTTACTTATGGCCATGTCGACATTAAAAAAACTGTAAAGCTTTCCCTGATTAGTTTTAAAACCGGGTCTGTATCTGCTGGAAAACTGTATGCTCCAATCATCTTTCAACGTAAAATTAGACATATAATTGAAAGACATACTTGTTGTCGTATTATTCGCAATTTCTACATTTGTAGTTATAAATGTATTTTGTCTAATATTGCCTGAAACATTCATTCTCCACCATCTGTAAGGATTGTAATTCATGAAAAACTCTGCGCCTACCCGAACAGATTCACCAACATTTTCATATGTAGACAAGGTCACACCATCTTCGAAAGGAAAGATAAATCTATTGATTTCATCCTTTGTATAATTTCCAAAAATTGAAGCATTTAATGTTACTTTTTCCCATATACTCATAAAGCTCAGCTCTAAAGCATCCATCAATTCCGGATCTAGATTTGGATTACCTGCCCATAAGTTGTACGGATCACTATAATCTGTAAACGGATTCAATTCTCTGGAATCCGGTCTTCTAACTCTTTTTGAGTAAGATAAATTCAACTCCTTGCCCGGTGCCAAAGTATACATTATGCTGGCTGAGGGAAAAAGTTGACCAAAATTTTGATCAAAATTCTCACCGGTAGTCACTAAATCACCCGATAAAATCGTGTATTCATATCGCAATCCGGCTTGATAGCTAAATGAATTAATTTTACCCCCGAATGTAGCATAAGCAGCATTAATATTCTGAGTATAAAGAAAACGGTTCGTTAAGAAAAGATTATCCACATATTCTCCCGTTTCATAATCGAAATCAGACGATGAAATATTATTATCAATATCTAGATTGTCAAATCTATAACCAGCCTCCAACCTAGTAGAATTCGCAAAAGGTTGCGTATAATCTAAGGAAATTCTTGTGGTTTTAGTATTTTCTAGAAAATCGAAGTTCTGAAAAGTCGGGTTGGGAGCCGGAATAAAATCAGAATCGAAGAATTCCTCTTCATAAAATTCGTCCTCAAGCTCTTCAGATTCATTATAGAAAGCATCAAATTCCAATTTATGATTCTCTTCAGAAAATGTACTTAACCAACCCAAATTATAGCTATTACTAAATTCAGTCTCTAATTTATCTGCTACTCTCCTACTTCCATTTATTAAAATATCATTTTCATCATAGTTCAAATATTCCGTCGATTCAGGGCCATCGGCTCCGGATGGATTAAATGTTCCGGATATATAGAGGGTATTTTTATCATTAAGGTAAAAGTCCAATCCCGTCTTGATAGAATGTGATTCTCTGGCAATATCTCGATCAGTTGTATTCAAAACTGAATATGAAGTATCCGGCAAGGTGAAAAATTTATCGATACTGCCTACACTATATCTGTAACCTCTATTGTAGCCATAATTGACATAAGCGTTTAATTTGTCGTTTTTATAAGCAAGAGATGCATTGCCTTCCGTTCGAGGTCGAATTCCTTGATTAAAAGAACCTCCTACTGTTCCTGTTATACCGCCTTGTCTGTTCTTCTTTAAAATCACATTAAGAATACCTGCCATACCCTCAGCTTCATATCTGGCACTTGGATTAGTAATAATTTCAATTCTGTCTATTTGAGCTGCCGGAATCGATTGTAAAAGCTGCGAAGCCGGAATTCCGGAGGGACGACCATCGATAAGGACGTTTACATTTGTTGATCCTCTTAAACTTATGACGCCATCAGCATCAACTTCAACAGATGGCACTTCGCCAAGTAGCTCTAGAGCATCAGAACCACGAGTGGTCAAGCTGGCATCTGCATTAAATACACGCTTATCAATCTGCATTTGCATCTGCGATCTGGTCTCCTGAACGACTACCTCATCGAGATTTAAAGAACCTTGTGAAAGCTCGACTATTTTTATATTAAATACAGGATTAGCCTGTGTTAACTCAATATCTGAGATCGTTATAGGAGAAAATCCAATATATTCTACAACTGCATAAAAGCTTCCTGATTGTTCTATATCTACAGAGAAAAGACCATCCAAATCTGAAACAGATCCCGTAACCAAATTACTGTCTACTTCATTGTATATTGAAATGGTTGCAAATTCTATAGGATTGCCTGAATCCACATCAATAACAGAACCCTCTATAGCGCCATCAATGGATTGCTGAGCCCAAATTATTTGGGATGATAAAAGAATAATACAAAGGATAGAAAAAATATTTTTCAAAATGATAAATTTATAGTCTTGAAATTACAGTAGATTTGATAACTCGAACAAAAATAGCTATCCTTTGTTTATGAATTTGTATTTGTTATAATATATTAACGGTGTTGCTCTTATGTTTAACAATTCGTTTAAATATTTTTATATATTTGTAGAAAATTCATAAAATCTAAGATGGCTATTATAATAACAGACGAATGTATCAATTGTGGCGCTTGTGAACCTGAGTGTCCCAATAACGCTATTTATGAAGGTGGCATTGAATGGGCTATGTCTGAAGGTACAGGAGTTGAAGGAGAATATAAATTAGAAACCGGAATTATTGTGGGCGCTAACGAAAAGCTTCAACCCGTTGAAGATGACTATTATTTTATCGCTCCCGATAAATGTACGGAATGCCAAGGTTTTCATGAAGAGCCCCAGTGTGCTGCGGTGTGTCCGGTGGATTGCTGTGTTCCGGATCCCAATAGAATAGAAACTGTTGAAGTATTGCTTGAGCGCAAGGCTAAACTACACCTTTAATTCTTTTACCTCATCTATTTCATTAAGCTCTTCATTCATTAATTTCTGCTCCCCTCGAGTCTTGAAAGGTAATTTAATAAGGGAAATCAGATCTGAGTGCTCTTTAAATTCCATATGGGTATCAATTCCATACTTTATAGCATCCTTGGTCAAATAAGAGAAAGTGCCGAACAATCGATCCCATAAGGAGAAAATGTTTCCATAGTTGGTATCAGTGTAGGGCTGAACATAATGGTGATGCACTTTATGCATATTTGGTGAAACAATTATCCAACTAATAATTCGATCTAATTTTTCAGGCAAATTTAAATTGGCATGATTAAACTGAGCAAATATTACAGACAAGGACTGGTACAAAAATACAATCCAAATAGGTGCCCCTAAAATAAATACAGCCAATGTGGTGAATATAAATCTAATCACACTTTCACCGGGATGGTGCCTATTGGCTGTAGTGGTATCAACATAGGTATCTGTGTGATGTATTAAATGAAATCGCCACATGACTTTACTTTTGTGCTGTATCCAATGGGCAAAATAAGCTCCCACTAAATCCAAAATCATTAAGCCAATTATTAAATTAAACCATAAGGGCCAGTGAGACAACCATTGCATCAAGCCAAAATCATTAGTAACGGCCCAATTAGAAACCATAAATAATAAAAATGCCATCAAAAAATTGACGAGAACTGTCGTTAATGTGAAAAAAAAATTAAGAAAGGCATGACTCCATTTCTTATAGGAAAATTTGAATAATGGAACTGCGCTTTCTATAATCCAAAAAATAGCTATCCCTCCAACCAGAATCATACTTCGGTGCAAGGAAGGTATATTTTCAAAATAATTTATTAACGTTTCCATCTTTAAATAATGTAATTTTACTTTACATTCTACCTAACATAATTATACTGAAAATAATTTCAATAAATTATAATACATAGGGAAATATAACAAATTTCTATTTAAAAAGATATGAAAATCCTAAAGAAATTCTTCTTGCATATCTCTGACCAATACCCTGATCGGGTTCTACTGATGTAAAAGGTTTGAAATTACTTTGATAATTTATGAAAACTCCGAAAGATGGTGTTATTTTATATTGAGTGCCTATACTGTAATCAAGGAAAAAGTAGGAATTATTATTTGTCTCATATAATAAGGGATGATTTTCAAGAAAAACTCCTGATACCACATTATAGGTAAGCAACAATCCTCCTCTAAGAGAAAAACGATTGGTAAGTTGATACTGTAATGCAACATTTACATGATATTGCTGAATATCCTCAATATAAAATACAGAGGATCTGGTTAAACTTTGAACTTCAGGGTTAAAATCTATCTTCCCATGGTCTTTGAAAGAATAATCACTTTCCAAAGGTAAATTTCTATAACCCAAACCTGTAAGAATGTGGAATTTCCGACCCATACTAATTAATGCATTAGCCTGAATTCCGAAGGAAAGATTATTATTTAAAAATACTTTTCCTACATCACCATTTATCTCCATACTGATAAACGGTGTGTTATTTGATTCGAGAAGTTGACTTTTATTAGGAGTGAGAACGACCGGCTGTTGGTCCAAACTAAAAAGTTTAGTTTTAATAGCCTCAGAAGATATAATGGAATGAATTTCAGATTGAGATTTTGATTCGTTTTTCTCATGAGAAGATACAGCTTGACTAAGTTGTATTTCATTACCTTCATTAGACTTCGAAGATTCGGAGATATGGATATTGGCTTCCTTGGAGGAATTGAAATTATTTACCACTTCAGCATTTAGCTTATTTGTTTCCGTATTAATGAAAACCTTCTTGTCATTAATACTGCCCTTTGATGTATATATATCTTCCGAATGAGAATTTGCAGCGTTTAATTCTTTTTCAGTAATTTGTATTTCGCTTTCGGTATCATTTTGAATTTCTGAATGTTGCGCATCTGATATAGTTTGAAGGGAGCTGATTTCCGATTCTGAATCCTTTTCTGTCGCCGGCTGCCAAAAGGCTCTGCCCAACCAACCTATAAGTAGACCGGAACTAAATAAAACCAATATCAATAACCATAAAAACTTGGGTTTTCTCGTCTGTACAGGCATCTCCGTGTCTAGGAGTGTCTGCATGGATTTCCAACCTTTGTCTTTTAAATTATCGGTCATATTAACCCCTTTTATAATTTTGATTAT
>CALCSX010000054.1 GCA_937894165.1 uncultured Saprospiraceae bacterium
ATATAATACTTGCAAAGTATTAAAGTTGATGGTATATTCATACCCTCCCTCATTATTTAACATTAAATTAATTTTAAATCCTTATATGACTTGCTTTCTATGATCTCATCCGCCGTAGGTGAAGTCGATTGAAGGGATTCTTTCAATCATGGTCTATAGTTCTATCCTTTCAAACCGCAAGAAGTCTTCATCAAATTCCGGGTTTTCCGGATTGTTCAGCGAAAGGTAGAATCCATCGCTGGAGATAAAAAACCGGTCAAAATCGTATTTTGTACCTTCAAATCGAACCTCCTTTTCAGGCTTGAGATCTTTGTCCATTACAAAAATGGAGAATTTTACAGGATATCGGGCAACAAAAGGTTCATCCTGGCCGTACATCTCATCCGGATTTTTTACACCGTAGCGGACCATCCGGTAAAATTTATTAAGATACTGATCGTACAACAATGCCCTGCACAACGTACTTCTTGCATAATATCCAAACATTCCCAGGCTCTGCATGTCATTCATATTTCTTTCTCCGGGAAAGGAGAAATCCTTGATAGATATGTCCGCACTACCTTCTAATGGGGTATAATAGATGTCCATACGCTCTGAAAATGACCAAAATAAGTGTTTATCCGTACAGATTGTTGTCATATGTAGTGAGGAATTTTGCAGTAATCCTTCTATTACACGTTGAGTAAGCTTTTGATCGCTAAATTGTTGGGAATTATTTTCAACGGTTAAAAATAGGCTTTTTCCGATTTTTGAAGAATTAGAGTTGATCGCTTTATCTTCATCCCGATATGGCGGTTCTTGTGGGATAATGTATTTATTACCGATGCGATAAATATCATTGTACATTTTATGGCTTAACGATACTGCCCTACTATACTCTCCATTTTGGCTAACTTTACTGTAATCGATTATATTGATTACTTCACCCGATGGATTGATAGTATAGAGTTTCCGGTTAATGGAAGAGACCATTATTCGATCTTTCTCAAGCAGTGTAAATCCCTTAAATCCAATGATTCCATGAGGACCTTCTTTTTTCATTTGAATAACATTTATCAACTCCTGGTTTTCCAAATCATATAACAGGATCTGATATTTTGGTGCATTATAAAAGTAGAGGTAATCTTTACCATCGAAATGGGCTGCCTTTAGGCAAATAGTATTAGGTACCGCAAATTCCGGTAGGGGAAGTGTTATAACCTCGCCATTACCTTTATAATCTATCTTTCGAAACGTTGAAGTAGGTTTTTTCGAGCAGGCAGATACTAATATGATAACAAATAACAGTAATATTTTATTTTTCATTCATCATATCTTTATATAATAACAAAACTATATTGTTTATTATATAATATATTCTCTATAGAATATACAAATAGAACTTAATATAAAATATAATAAATTAATATTGTACAAAATACATACTTAAAAAATTATAAATTATACTTTCTAATATTTTTCATTAAAATTTAGCCATGAAAATATTTTGGATCTTTTGAAAATTTCTACTAATTGGTATACCTTTCGACACCGTTCCTAAAACAGGAGAATTAATTAGTTTTATACGTTTAAAAACAGTATAGACCTCAGATTAATTATAAACTTTATATATTGGATGTTTTAATAAGTATATTAAATTTACTTGGCTCGATGGCATTGCTAATATATGGCATGAAAATCATGAGCGAAGGATTACAAAAGGCTGCGGACAGGCAAATGCGCCGAGCAATAAACACTTTTACGCAGACAAGATTCATAGGTCTTGTTTCCGGGTTTCTATTGACTACAATTCTACAATCATCAACAGTAGTCTCTGTTACTTTAGTTGGATTGGTAGGCGTAGGAATCGTACCTACATTAAATAGTTTAGCGGTAATAATGGGAGCCAATATAGGAACGACAGTCACAGGATGGTTGACTATTTTGTTCAACTACCAATATGCAGTCCATTATTTTATTATGCCCCTATTTATCATTTCTGTTCCATTAATAATAGCTGGGAAGCCAAAATTGAGGTTTTGGGGTCAGTTCTTAATGGGATTTGGACTGCTTTTATTGGGTCTTGATCTGATTGGGAAGTCTACACCCAATCTTGAGGACCTCCCTACCATCTTCAGTTTTGCAGAATCAATTAGCGAAATAAATATTATTAATATTTGTATATATCTATTAATTGGTTTTGTTGCTACTTTAATTCTTCAATCTTCATCAGCAACAATTGTATTGACCATCATTTTAAGTGGCAAAGGTTGGATTGGCTACGAGCTCGCAGTGGCTATGATCGTCGGAAGTAATGTAGGAACAACAATTACAGCAGTCTTGGCCTCGCTAGTAAGTAACTATAAAGCTAAAACTACTGCACTAGTACATTTAGGATTTAATGTTTTTGGAACATTATGGTTTATTCCTTTCTATTCAAGTTTTATTGCTTTTAATGATTTCCTCATTACCGACTTATTTGGAATGACAAGTGTAATGATAGACTCCGAAAGCGAACCTTTTGCATTAGCGCTGGCTCACACATCATTTAATATCATAAATACCATTTTATTGATTGGGTTTACACCTCAAATTTATCAATTGACTACCAAACTTGTTTTTAAAGATAAAAGAAAGGATATTATAAAAATCAATCTACAAAACTCTCCTATTCAACTGATCGAATTCAATGTGGTTGAAACAGGCAAATCAGTTTATAAATATGCTGAAATTATAGGTCGTTTGAATTCCTTTAGTCAAAACTTATTATTTGCTCTTGAAAGTGACAAGATAGAATTTTACAATAATAAATGCTTTCAATATCAAGAAATCAATGATAGGATTAAAAAGGAATTGGAAGAAAGCACTTTGGAACTTTCACAACAAGAATTATCCCAAAACTCGGGCAAAATGGTTAGAGCCTTGGAATTGAGTATTGAAAATATTGCCTCTATTGCTCAAATTTATTTTGAAATTTTCGATTGTATCAATGCCAAAATGAAAGACAGAATTTGGTTTAGTGAAAATCAGCGCCAAAGCATTAAAAATGTGTATAATGATTTAGATTTAATTTATCGATCATCCATCTATTTTATTGACGAAACCAACCAAATAAATTATGAACTACTAAAGATTAATAAAGAGAGGATAAATGAGTTTTTAATTATGAAATCCAACCTAAATCCGGGGAAAGAAATTGGAGAAATCTTATCGGAAGGGCAACAAAAAAGTGAAATTAAATACCGGGAGATATTGGAAAAATTGAATCAAATAGCAAAAGAAATTCAGAGCATTAATGACACCTACCTAATGACATATAAAAAAGGGGAATTAAATTAATAATCCCCCTTTTAATTCACAATTGAATTATATTATTTATCGTCTTTCACTTCCTCAAACTCAACATCAGTTACATCCTCACTATTTTCAGATGAACCTTCCGAACCACTTTGTGCTCCGGCATCTGCACCTCCTTGTCCTTGTTGTGCTTGGTAAATATCCTGACTGGCAGCTTGCCATGCTGTATTAAGTT
>CALCSX010000055.1 GCA_937894165.1 uncultured Saprospiraceae bacterium
GTTCGAATTCACGCATCCTGAAAATAAATTGTCTTGCTACGATTTCATTTCTGAACGCTTTTCCGATCTGAGCTATCCCGAAAGGTATTTTAGCCCTAGATGTCTTTTGAACATTCAGAAAATTGACGAAAATCCCTTGCGCTGTCTCTGGTCTAAGATACAATTTGGTATCTCCTCCAGCTACGCTGCCCATCTGTGTCGAAAACATAAGATTGAATTGCCTTACCTCAGTCCAATTTCGAGAACCACTTTCAGGACAAGCTATTTCCAGCTCTTCGATCAATTCTTTAAAGGCAACTAAATCATTTTCAGACATTACCTTAGCTAATCGCTCGGCTATTGTGTTCATTTGAGTTTGATAGCCTACGACTCTTTCGTTAGTTTTTCGGTATACTCCCTCATCGAAACTGTCGCCGAAACGCTTTGCTGCTTTTTCGATTTCCTTATTTAACTTATCTTCGATTTTGTCGATAAAATTTTCAACAAGCACATCTGCCCTATATCTTTTTTTCGAATCTTTATTATCAATTAAAGGATCATTGAATGCATCAACGTGGCCGGAAGCCTTCCAAGTCGTGGGATGCATAAATATTGCAGTGTCCAATCCGACGATATTATCGTGCATTTGAACCATCGATTTCCACCAATATTGCTTGATGTTATTTTTCAATTCAACGCCGTAAGGTCCATAGTCATAGACTGCACTGAGACCATCGTAGATTTCGCTTGAAGGGTAAATAAATCCGTATTCCTTGCTGTGAGAAACTACTTTTTTGAATAAGTCATCCTGTTGGGCCATGGTGGTTCAAACCTCATTTTAGTGAAGCGACAAAGATATAAAAATCCTTTGACTCTCACTTTTACGAGAAAAAAATTAGAAATGTAAAATTATTGGAAGTAGGCTAGAACCAATGAGCCCCAAGACCTCGGAAGGGCCATGGAATACCAATAAGCATAATTATCAAGGCCAATGTGTAAAATATGGCTACCGCAGAATGCTTGCCTCTCAATGTTTTGGCTCTCTTACTTCGGGAATATCCGACAGTAATCAAAACGATTGATAAAAGCATTAAAGTAATATGTTCAATAGTAAAAAATCTGGCAACGTCATTTGACATGGTAGAGTCGCTGAAAAAAACCTTCGGACTTACAAAATAAAGATAAAATCCAAGTATCAATTGAATATGAGTAAATATTAAGGCTAGAAGATAGGTGGTTTTATGACCCTTTGTAAATCGATCAGTTTTGTAATTTGAAAAGGCTATAATAATAGCTATAACGATGGCAATAAGAGCTACCCATCGAAGTCCTGAGTGTGCATGAAGAATTCCGTTGTACATAATGCTTGATTTTGCAAGCAATTTAGGTAAAACTCTGGAATAAGTAATAAACTTAAAAGGGGAATTTATTTCTTTTTTAAATTTCGACGAATCCGGAAATAGTTTTTAGTCTTAAAAAGAATGACGATTTTCGAAATTCGAGAGAGAGAGAAATTATAGGAGAATGGAAAAGTTTTCGAAATTCGAGAGAAATAGCTTTGGATGGATTGTGAGAATTAATTTTCGAAATTCGAGAGAAAAGGAAGTGTATTAATATAAATTTGGGGCCTACCCTGCGGGTCGCTACGTTTCAGACTCGCTTTTCGCTCGGTCCTGCGGACTTCCTTCGCACAGCTACGGAACCTTTCACATCGCTAGGCCGGGAGGATGCGCTGATAAGCGTGTACAGTGGGGAATTCTCGAAATTCGAGAGAGGGGGTTGAAGGTCATCTTCCATCATATTTTAATGCTAAACCTAGAGTAATATATTCTCTCTCGAATTTCGAGAGATTCATTTGAAAGTGAGATTTATTGCCTCTTTTTTTATCATTTCCCTTCATTTTACCACTCAAATCATAGTTTTTTTCACTTTTTAACAAAAAAGTTGGTCTTTTTTTATGGAATTTTCTCTTTTTCTCGTCTATATATAAAGGCCAAGCCTCAAATACATTTTACAATTAATTAAAATTATTATTATGGATATGAATCATATTATACGTTATGCCTTAAATGACTTTAAACGCGTCTTTAAGGAGTCTTTTGTCTATAATCCCGATGACGAAGGAAAATACGGTACTTGTACTATTGGTGGAATTGTTTATAAAATGGTCGTTTATTCTTTAATTAGAATGATTGAAGTTGATCGGATAAAGGAACAATATGCCGGCATGCCTATAATTGTTATTGGTAAAAAAATATACGGACCTTCTAGGAAAGAGCTTCAACAAAACAATATTTTTTACCTGGAACACAGAGGACATCTCTTTTATCCACACAGTAAGACAGATAAGACCCGCCTCAAAGAAAATCATTATGACAAACAATTGAATAAATCCAGAATCAAAGGTGATTATGGCTCCCGAATCAGAGCAGCCTTCCTACTGGATAATAATATGTTAAACCTCCCTGTTCCCGAAATAGCCCTAAAACTGAAAATGGGCGTATCTACCATTTACTACTTTATACATCAACTTAAGCTAGCCAGAATGATTCAAATGGACATAGAAA
>CALCSX010000056.1 GCA_937894165.1 uncultured Saprospiraceae bacterium
TTATTTTCAACACAATTTAGACGCACGGCCGTGCGCCTCTACGTTATTTTTAATGAGATTCTTCCAATAATCAAATTTGATATTTTAAATGCAAAAATCCATGTAATTTCTTTACCAAAAAGACACAAAGGAGGCACAAAGGGCACAAAGAGTTAATCTTCAAAATCTAACAAATATGCTGAAAGCATATCCTAATCCGTGAAATCAACTCGTGTCATAGACATCCCCATCTGTGTCAAATCTGTGAAATCCGTGTAATCTGTGAGACACCTCCAATGCCGCAGGCATCCCAAACCGCTCTCCGAACCTCTCAACAGCCGTCAGGCGACAAAACAGCCGTCAGGCGACAAAACGCCGAAGGCAATAGAACGCCGAAGGCAGCGGCATCCCGAACCGCTCTCCGAAGCCCTCTCTGCCCAAATCCCCGAAATCTACAGGAAATCCCCACGCCGCAGGCATCTGAACCTAGGAATTTGCACCTTTAAATCATTAAAAATTATCCATTCCAATATCAATCAGCTCAAAGCCCGTAGCTAGCAGCTCACAGTAAAATTCCACCCAATTAACAATTAACCATTAACCATTCTTCAGCATCCTCCCCCTCGCCCGATAAAATATCCAACTCAATCCCAATCCCCTAACTCCTAAAAACAAAGAAAAGCCCAACCACAGCCCATGAATCCCCCACGTATCTCCCAATAATTGAAAGGTTAAGACAAAAGTTAGCAGCGCAATCAACATCGAATTTCGCATTTCCTTGCTCGCTGTCAGACCTCCGAAAATCCCGTCCCACAGATAACACACAAATCCCATAAATGGCATCACGACCATCCATCCCACATACTGCCCGGCCTCCTCTATAATCATCACATCATCCGTGAAAATTCGAAGCAATGCGTCGCCACCAAACCAGTAAACACCCGCATAAATCCCCGCTGTCGCCGCCCCCCAAATAAGACAATATTTGATAGCCTTGTTCAGTTTCACATAATTCGCCGCCCCCATGTACTTGCCCACCAAACTCTCCGCCGCATGAGCAAAACCATCGATTCCGTAGGACATAAAATTCACAAATTGCAGTAAAATAGTATTAACAGCGAGTGAAAGGCTGCCCATAGCCGCCGATTGTCGGTAGAAATAGCCGAAAGCCAGCGTCAAGGATATATTCCGCAGGAAAAAATCCGAATTTATCTTCATAAAACGGATAAATTCCTTCCTTTCCAACAAACTCTCCATATTGGTCATCAGAAATTTCCGCCCTCTTTCGTAAGCAATAATGCTAAAATAACACAGCACACCCAAATATTGGCTCAGCAAAGTGCCGTAAGCCACCCCCTCGATGTCCCAACCGAGTTGAAAGATGAAAATATAACTGAGAATGATGTTGGCGACATTCACCACAATGGTGATAATCATAGGAAGCCAGGTGTTCTGCCGCCCGAAATACCACCCATTACAAGCGAAAAGTATCAGCACTGCCGGTGCATCCCAGACCCTAATCCGAAAGTAAGTATTGACCAATTCCCGCGATTCTTCAGGTGTATTCAGCAAAATATTGCTAAAATGTAGAATCGGAATCTGAAAAAGTATAATAATAGCCCCAATAGTCAACCCTAGAATTAGCGACCTCAACAAAGTGATGCGACTCAGCTCATTATTTCCCGCCCCGAATGCCTGCGCCGTGATGCCGGTGGTGCCTATGCGCAGAAAGCCAAAATTCCAATAAAGAAAACTGAATATCATGCCGCCCAAACCCACCGCTCCAATGTGCATACCCGACAATCTCCCCACCAGCGCGATATCCACGATACCCAGAAGTGGGACACTCAGATTGCTCAGGATGTTCGGAAAGGCTAATTTGGCTATTTCTTTATTCATATTCAGGATTAGAAAGCCAAAGATATGATTTTTGACAAAGCTCGAAAGCTATGCCGGCGCATTCCGACGCAAAAGAAAAAAGAAATTGCGTACTTTTGCACACAAAATAAGAAGAAGACTATGGTGGGACAATTTGATATCGTTTCTAAGGATGAAAAGTCCAAGGCCAGAGCCGGGGTTTTGACCACCTCCCACGGGAAGGTGCAAACGCCGATTTTTATGCCTGTGGGAACATTGGGAACGGTCAAGACGGTGCATCAGCGTGAGGTGAAGGAGCAGATAAAAGCGCAAATTATCCTGGGGAATACCTACCATCTTTACCTTCGTCCCGGGATGGATGTGATGCGTGAGGCAGGGGGATTGCATCAATTTATGAATTGGGACATGCCGATACTGACGGATTCAGGAGGATTTCAGGTGTATTCATTGGCGCATCGGCGCAAAATAAAGGACGAAGGAGTGACTTTTCAGTCTCATATTGACGGTTCCCGACATTTCTTTTCCCCCGAAAATGTAATGGATATTCAGCGGACCATAGGAGCGGATATCATCATGGCATTTGATGAATGTACACCCTATCCTTGCGAACTAAAATACGCACGAAAGTCCATGCACATGACCCACCGTTGGCTGGAGCGATGTTTTGAGCATTTTCACAAGACGAGTGGACATTACGGCTACCAGCAGATTTTGGCACCGATCGTCCAAGGCTCGGTTTACCCCGAATTGAGGGTTGAGTCGGCAAAGTATATTTCCCGCATGGGCGCACAGATCAATGCCATTGGTGGTCTTTCAGTAGGCGAACCCGCTGAGGAGATGTATCACATGACAGAAGTGGTCTGCGGAGTGCTTCCGGAGGACAAACCGAGGTATTTGATGGGGGTTGGAACGCCGGAGAATATCATCGAGTGTATCGCTCGAGGAATTGATATGTTCGACTGCGTGATGCCGACGCGCAATGCCAGACACGGCCTCTTGTTCACCTACGAAGGACGCATGAATATGAAGAACAAGAAGTGGGAGAACGACTTTTCGGTAATCGATGAGGATAGCTACGCAGAGGTAAGTCGAAACCATACCAAGGCCTATTTGCGACATTTATTTGTAGCGAAGGAGTATTTAGGCGCGCAGATAGCGACCTTGCACAATTTATCATTCTATTTGCGTTTGGTAAATGACGCGCGGGAACACATTATCAAAGGGGATTTCGAAGCGTGGAAGGAGGAGATTTTACCTAAATTATCGAGAAGACTGTAAGATGCCGGGATTAAAAATTATAGACAGGTATATTTTGGGGAAATACTTTCGCACGTTTTTCTTCACGGCTATTATGTTCACCATTATTTCTGTGGCGATAGATGTTAGTGAGAATATCTCGTATTTCATCGATCGGCCCGTCACCATGAAGCAGATCATCGTAGATTATTATTTTAGCTTTATACCCTACATCAATTTGCTCTTGTGGCCTTTATTTGTGCTGATAGCGGTGATATTTTTCACCTCCAGAATGGCGAATGACACCGAAATTATTGCCATCACGGGAGCCGGTGTGAGTCTACGCCGGATTTTACTTCCCTATATGATGGGAGCGGGGATAGTAGTGGTTTTGATGCTCTTGGGGAGCCATTTATTAGTACCCGAAGCAAATAAACTACGGATTAACATTATCAATACTTATTTTAAACCTGAGAAGAACCAGGTTAGTACCCGGGATATCCACTTATTTATCGATCCGAACACGAAGATTTTTGCCCGCTATTACCGGCAGGGTGACACCTCGGTAGCGGATATGTGGATAGAGCGCTTCGAGGACAATAAGCTGACTGAGATGCTTAGGACCAAGACAGCGAAGTACGATGGCAAGACGAATAAATGGAGACTGACCAATTACTCCATTCACACCTTCGATGGTGATGAGGAGGAGTACGTTTTTCACGAATACAGCCCTTTGGATACCACCTTGAATCTGGGACCGGAGGATTTTTCGCGCGTGGTGAACCAGAAAGATATGATGTCGACCCCCGAGATCAATGCCTACATCGAAGTGGAGCGAAAGAAAGGCTCAAGGAACATCAAGGAGTACTTGATCGAGAAACATCGGCGCACCTCGGATGCATTTTCGATTATATTACTAACACTTATAGGTGCCAGTATTTCGTCGAAGAAGATCCGCGGGGGCATGGGCGTCAATCTCGCGATCGGGCTGGGGATGGGAGCCATCAATATTTTGCTCTCCAAGGTATCCATCACCTTTGCAGCGACAGACAGCATCCCGGCGGTACTGGGCGTGTGGATCCCGAACATCTGTTTCATCCCGGTGACGATATGGGTGATGTGGCGAGCGCAGCATTAGCGCAGGAATGGGGACCTTGTTTAGATTTGGGCGTTCCCCCGGAAAATACATTTTTATACTTTGAAAGAAATTCTGTCCGGGGTCGCTCCCTTAAGGAGTTCCGTACTGACTTATCAGTCAGCACCGTCTCTTCGAGCCGTCCTCCAGGCAGCTAACGCGGGAGGGAAGGTAGGAGGAGATACATTAGGGAGGGAAATACTGGGTAGTTCTAAGTCAGTTTAGTGAGATTATTTTTATAAAATTTGAAAATATGTCTTATTTTGGGAATCCCGAAACTAATTTGAGGGAATAAACAAGAGTAATGTTGATGCGGAAGAAGATATTTGTAAAGTCTCAAATTGCAATTTCAGAATCAATTTTTAGGCAATGAAAAACTTAACACAACTTAATAACTACTATCCACAATGTTCATTCAGAATTACAAGACAATCCTCCGGTAGGGATTTTTTTAGTAGCTGAAAAAGAACATGCATTGTAAAATACGCCACAGCCGGTATGGATGAGAACCTGTTTGTGCAACAATATTTAGTGAAATTGCCAAGTCAAGAACAATTAGTAAATAATATCGAAAACGAATTGAAACATTTCAGAAATGAATAAAGATCCTAAAATTCAATTCTTCTAAATATAATACCTGATTGGTTCAGTTATAGGGAAAAATGTGTGTTATTTTGTTAATTTAATTAAATTCCGGCTCGGACTTTAAGACGATTTCGACATTAAAGAAGAAAGTCTAATGAAAGAATGAGAACCAAACGAAAATCAACATATCGAAAACAAAAACTTGGTTTAACAGTTCGTTTCACTTAACATGTTTTTTAGAGCAAAGAGCAATGAGTTTATTATTTACAACGTAAATTAATGAAAGTAAATTAAGTAATGTCTTGTAATAACGATCTGATTTGTGCTTTCTAACTAGAAGGTCGAATTTATACTTAGGAATAAATTGTAACAATTGTTTGAAAATTGGCTGGCCGACTAAATTCTTTTTTGTCGGTTAGTAGTGATTAGCAATCATTAAAGTTCTGCACTTAGTGTTCGTTTTTATATTTTCTAACATCAATGCTGGCGCAAGTTTGTAAATGTGCCCAATGCTCTTATCTTCAAATAAGGTATTCTAGAGATATTTTCATCAAAACATAGGCAATTGCCTAACGGGAGACTCTGCGGTGAACTGTCTGAACCATGATTGTCTTGATTTTAGGATTTCTTGATTTTGCCTCCTAATTCAATTCTTATATGAATTTAATTATAATTTTCAACACCTTTTAGACGCACGGCCGTGCGCCTCTACATTATTTTTAATGGACTTTTTCCAATAATGAAATTCGATATTCTAAATGTAAAAATTCGTGTAATTTTTTTACCACAAAGACACCAAGAAGGCACAAAGGGCACAATGCTAGACAATGGTTCGTTTCACTCACCAAGTTTTTTTACGCAAAGCACGCGAAGGGAGGGCGCAGAGAGCGCTAAGAGTTTATTA
>CALCSX010000057.1 GCA_937894165.1 uncultured Saprospiraceae bacterium
CAATATGGTTTAAAGAAATTCAATTTTGAGGATTTGTCAATCGAACAGGTGAATCATAGACATGCACGCAGTTCGACGGAGGGCTTGCTGATGGACAATCAAAATCGTCTGTGGTTTAGTACCGATAATGGTCTTTTTCTCTATGATCCCGATTCGGAACTCATTGATAAATTCGGGGTCTATGATGGGCTTCCCGATGTAAAATTCACTTCCAACACAGCTTGCAAGTTGCCCAATGGCAAGTTTTTATTTGGAGGCTCCTTTGGATGGGTAGAATTTTATCCGGAAGACTTTAGTATTTCGATAGAAAAACCAAATATTGTTCTTCGTCAGACACTTTTGAATGATAATGTTCCCATCGCTTTAAATGGCAAGAAATTCCTACGTATGGGGCCTGAAGTGAATGCGTTTTCCTTCGAATTTGCAGCAACAACTCTCCTGAATGGTGAGGACAACAATGTGAAATACAGACTCTACCCGGAGGACGAGCATTTTGTAGAGGCCGGCTCAGCCACGGGCTTTGCTCGCTATACTCACTTGAAACCCGGGAATTATGAATTTCAAATCTTGGCGGCAGATGAGGCGGGGAGATGGAGCGAGGATGGATATAATATTCAGTTGGAAGTCCTGCCGCCCTGGTGGGAAACTTGGTGGTTTAGGATTTTAGCTATAATCACCATTTTGACTTTGATTTATCTTTCTGTCAGGGATTATTACAAGCGGCAGCTCGCGCGAAAGGATATCCAATTGAGAGAACAGAAGCTCACCATCGAAAAACAAGAGGCCATCCAACGGGAACGGACTAGAATAGCCGGTGAAATGCATGACGATTTGGGTTCGGGCTTGACTACCATCCAATATTTGAGTGAGCGAGCCTTAAAAAATGTCAGCGACGAAAAGGAAATCCAAAATATCCGCAAGATCTCAAAAGAATCCAATGATCTGGTGAGGAATATGAGCGAAATCATCTGGGCGATGAATGACAGATTCGACACTTTGGACAATTTGATCATTTACATCAGAAGATACGCTTATGAATATCTGGATTCACACGGGCTTGCCTTCAATATCCACATTCAGGAAAATATTCCCGCGGTAAAGATCAGCGGGGAGAAGAGGCGAAATGTATTTCTCGTGGTCAAAGAAGCGCTCCATAACGTGGTGAAACACAGCAAAGCCACATTAACAAATATAGAGGTTACTTTTAGTGAAGAACTAGTCATTAGTATTAAAGACAATGGCGACAAGGGCATGGTTTCCGAAGATGAGCAGAAAGGAAACGGGCTGCATAATATGCAAAACAGGATGAAGAAAGTCGGCGGAACTTGTGAATTTATTACTGAGCAGGGCTGGGATGTCAGAATCACCTTGCCATTTCATGAAGTACAAATATAAAGAGAATGGAAGCTATAAGTATTGCTATTATTGAAGATTTGAAGGAGGTGGCCTATGAACTGGCGGATACATTCAACCGATCCGACTGTGTTTGCAAACAAATCTACGGCAATGCTGAAGAAGCTATGATTTTTCTACCAAAAAACCCCGTCGATATCGTCATCGTCGACATCGGTCTACCCAAAAAAAGCGGAATCGAGGCCATCCAATTCCTCAGCACCCACTGCCCACGCACGCTCTTCTGCATGTTTACTGTCTTCGAAGATGATGACAAAATTTTTCGATCCCTCGAAGCCGGCGCTAAGGGCTACATTCTCAAAGGTACCCCCTCCGACAAAATCGTAGAAAGCGTCAAAGAACTCTATCACGGTGGCTCGCCTATGAGCCCCAGCATTGCACGTCGAATTTTAGATCTTTTTAGAGTTCCGGCGAAGGTGAAAACCAGTCCTGAACTCTCGATCCTCACCGCACGCGAAAATGAATTGCTCAATTTGCTTGCTCAAGGACTCTACTACAAAGAAATCGGCGATCAGCTTGGAATTACCACAGGCACAGTCAAACAACACATCCATAGAATCTATGATAAATTACATGTCCAAAATCGTACAGAAGCTATTAACAAATTACGAGGACTTTAATAATATTTTATTATCTTTGGTAATGTCTCTTACAATAATTTAACCCTTAATTAATTTTATTATGAAAAATCTATTTAGAAATGTCTTTTTATCTGTTTGTACTCTGTTTGTTTTTATTGCGAATAATAGTTTAATTGCCCAATCAGCAGAAGCGGA
>CALCSX010000058.1 GCA_937894165.1 uncultured Saprospiraceae bacterium
AATTCAACCAAAACAAACTTAAAAGCACTGCACTTTGTGTACTTTGTGAAGACTGATACCCAGAATTTAAATAAGTACCATGCTGCCGAAGTCCAATGACCGACAATACATCCACTACAGATCTGCGCTTCGCGTACTTTGTGTTTAAAAAAATAAGCCACAGGCATCCAACGTTCTCTTCTATTTTTTACGCGACGTCAAAGTTCAAATTAATAATATTGAATATTAGTTATTTATAATTTTAAATGTTGTCTTTTGGGTCATGCGTTGCATAAAAAAGGGGTGATCTTTTTTAATCCAAATTGCAAAGTCTAAACTATGGATTTAAAATTTTATGTTTTTAGCAATTAAATATAATATAAGTGTATGCTAAAAGTAAAAATTCTTAATTTTAGGAATTCCAAAACATAAATATATGAATAATATTCTTACCAATCTCAAACTCCCCCTCATTGCCGCTCCCATGTTTCTTGTTTCAGGACCCGTGATGGTTAAGGAAGCTTGCAATAGTGGTATTATAGGCTCATTTCCCATGACAAATGCCAGGACTATTGAAGATTTAGAGAAATGGTTTATTTATTTGAACGAGAATTTAAATGAAGATGCGGCACCTCTCGCTGCGAACATCATAGTTCATACGACCTATCCCCGATTTAATGAGGAGCTGGAGATGATCAAAAAATACAAGCCGCAGATTGTGATAACAGCTCTTGGCTCGCCCGCAAGAGTGATAAAGGAGGTTCATGAATATGGAGGCATGGTTTTCGCGGATGTTAATTCGATCGGCTATGCGCGCAAGGCTGCACTTACCGGGGTGGATGGATTGGTGTGCGTTGGAGCGGGTGCGGGCGGGCATACCGGGCAGTTGACTCCATTTGCATTTGTGAGAGCCGTCAGGTCATTTTTTTCGGGTATTATCATTTTGGCGGGGGGAATGTCACGCGGGGAGGATATTTTGGCGGCACAGGTTTTAGGAGCGGATCTTTGTTATATGGGCACAAGATTTATCACTACAGATGAAAGCCTGGCCTCGAAAGAGTATAAGGAAATGATTGTGGAATCCAGTGCTGATCAGATAATTCAAACAGATAAAATTACGGGAGTTCCTGCACATTTCATGACCAAGAGTCTAGAGCAAGCCGGCATTGACTTGACAAAATCGAAGGAGGTGGATTTCTCGGGCATGAGCGCTTCAGGCAGTACAGCTAAAGCGTGGAAGGATATCTGGTCGGCAGGGCAGGGGGTAGATAATATTACAAATATTGCCAGTGTTTCGGAAGTTGTAAATACACTCGTGGAAGAATATAATTCTGCTCTGGAAAACGTACAAAATCTTAAAAAGGCTTAAAATATGAAAGTTCCTTTTAATTTTATTCCCTTTTTTATAATAGTGTTTGTAGGCTTTTTACTCGAGGGCTGCGAAAATGTTACTAATGTAGATCAAGAACAAAATCAGGTGCATTTAGATACGCTTGATGGTTATTTTTCATTTGAGGGGGAGCAAGGTTTTTTTGCTGACTGTCATAGGAAAAAGCTTTTTCAATTGAGTAGTGATTCTATTCTAAATCAGCTTAGAATAGATTGCGAAGGGATGAATCCAACAAAGTATTGGATAGCAGGTTCGGGTGTTTTTGACTTGAGAGAAAATGAGGGTAATGAGAGTTTGTCGCTACTTGGTTATTTTGGACTTTCAAAGTCAGCATTTTGTCCGGATGAGGTGATATTTTTCACTCTTGAGAACAAATTTTTGGGAATAGAGAAAGGAGTCACAATAGAAGAGGTGGGGCTGCGATATGGACCAATAATTGCTACAAAGCCAAAAGATCAAGGAGGTGTTTATACGGACCAATTTGATATGCATATGGTCAAAAAAACCGCCATGGTTACTTTTTTTACTGATGAGGATAAAAAAATTCAACATTACGAAGTTAGAGACCCCGATATTTATTTGACGAATGGTGTTCACACAGGAATGAATTTCGAAGAATTGAAGCCTCTCATTACAGATTTAAGTATAAAAGGAGAGGCTCGATATGGTTTGGTAACTTTGAGGAGCGAGCAAATGAACCTCGATTTTATTCTAACGCAAGATTATGAGGAAAGTCTTCAATCAATTGAGGATATTGATCCAAAAAGTCGTCTCTATTTAATTAGGTATTAATTCAAAAAAAGAATGACAACCCTGAGGTCGCCATTCTTTCAATTGGGATGATTGAATTTGAGTTAAACTTTTTAGATTAATAACTGAGTCCACTCATAATAAAAAATTGTGCTTTAACTATAATGGTACAAATATAAATGTGATTCAACTATCTAAAAAGACTGTATTCAGCGATAAAAAAATATTGGTGGGATACCACTAGGAATTCAATAGGTTCATTTCGAGGGCTTTTTTTACTAAACCAGCAACATTTTTCACTTGAAGCTTATTCAGAAGATTGGCTCTGTGACTTTCGACGGTGTGTTCAGACAGAAATAATTCGGCGGCTATTTCACTGCTTGATTTCTCTTCGCAGATAAGTTTCAGGACTTCCTTTTCACGTCTGGTTAGTTGAGGGATAAAAGTTCTGTTTCGTACAAGTTTGCCGGAAATATCATCCAACAATAATTTTTGAATTAGGGGAGAGTGGAAGGGCTCATTATTATTAATTAAAAAAGACATGGCGTCCCAAATAACTTTTGTTTCCTCATTTTTACTTAAATAGGCGGAAACGCCATTATTGTAGAGTGATTTTATTAGTTTGGGCTGCATATGCGTGGAGAAAATAATCACTTTAATATCCGGGAATTCCTTTTTTAGTATATTATTTACTTCTACACCATTTTCGTTATCTAATTCCAGATCTAAAAAGAGAAAGTGGATTGTACTATTCTGCAGATGTTCAAACAATTCTGTTGGCTTTGAAAACGTATAAATTGACTCCGCAAGATTGTCAGGATGGTTGAGAATGACTTCTTTTAATCCTTGGCGAAGGAGGGGATGGTCGTCCAAAACTGCATATTGATATTTTACCATTTGAGCATATTTATTTCGATATATACGGACGTTCCTTCCTTGAGTTTGGAGTCAATGTCTAAAACCCCGCCCAGATCTAATAAGTTTTTCCTTAGACTTAGTAATCCTTTCCCTTTATCAGACTTGGTTTCATCAATACCATTTCCATTGTCCTCTACTGTGAGGCTAAGTGTAGGATGATTTTGACTAATTTGTACGAAAATCTGAGATGCATTTCCATGTTTGATAGAATTATTGATCAATTCCTGAATTACGCGGAAAACAAATAATTTAAGATTTGAGGAAATAACATCTTCGGATAAATTCATACACGAGAAGTCAATTTGAATATTTCCACTACCTTCAAGCAACATGATATGCTCTTCGATGGCTGCTTTCAGTCCCGCATCATACAGAGTGACCGGCATTAAATTGTGAGATATTCGCCTGCATTCCTCATGCGTCTTTCTCACCAGATCGATAGGTACTTTTAATTCTTCCGTGAGAAGAGGATTGGAATTTTTCAGGTTAGAAATGTGCAGGTGGGTGGCTGTAAGCATCGAGCCGAGGCCGTCATGTATTTCCTTCGATAATCGAAGTCTTTCGTTTTCTTCGCCCTGTAGCAAAGCTTCTGTAATTTGGTTGCGGGTTTCACTTTTTACTTTTGCAAGTTCAAGCTCTTTATTTTTAATTTTACTTTTGTAAAAAAGCCAAGTGAAAATGATTCCTGTAAAAATAAAAAGGGCAAGAAAGAAGAGTAAATTATTTCTAGCGGATAGTTTTTGTAGATCGAGACTTTGTTTCAGCAGTAAATTTTCCTTTTTCTCCGTTTCGTATTTTACTAAAAGTTCAGATTGTTCGAGTTTTATTTCAGTATTATTTAGGGAATCTTTGTGGTTTATATACTGTAGAAGATAGTCTCTGGAATCTTGAAATCTATCTTGCAAGAGATAGGCATCACTTAGATATTTCAGTACATAGGAATAGTTTTGTTTATTTCCGGTACTATCCATAAATGCTTTGCTTTTCAATGCATATTTTTCAGCATTGATGCCATCATCCGCATAAAGGTACATCTCAGTAAGATTATTATAAGCGTCTGTGATGGAGTAATGTGATTCAGATTTGATTGCAAAGTCTAAGGCTTTTAACCCCGTCTCACGTGCTTTACTCATATTTCCTCTCTTTTGATAGATGGTAGAATTGAGGGAATAAGAAATAGAAACACCTACATAATCTTCATATTTACTTCCTAAGTCGATAGATTCTGAAATGTTTTTTTCAGCAGCGACCGTATCGCCATTTGCCATCTGAGCAACTGCGAGATTGGCTAGAACAGTAGCTATATATGTTGAATCATTAAGTTGTCGTAGTTTATTAGAGCTTTTACGGTAGTATTTTTCTGCAGAAGGGTAATCCAACATTTGATTGAAAATCATTCCGATATTGTTTTCTACTAAGGCTGAATAATACATTTCATTTTGTGCCTCGAGGATTTTTGCAGATTCAATATAAAAATAAACTGATGAATCATTTGCTCCTTCGTAATTATATAGAGTCCCTAAGGTGTTGTAAATATCAGCCAAGAATTTCCCATTTTCCTTTACGGCAATATCCAAACCAATCTTAGCATATCTCTTAGCCTCCTGAAATTCACTGTTTTTCATTGAAAAAAGGGCAAGTTGGTAGTACAAAAAATCATCAGGGCATCTTGAACCGGTATTAAGTATTCCTTTAAGATGACTGATAGTAGGTTCGATTCCTATTTTTTTGATGGAATCAAGGTGAGGATCACAAGTAGAGGTAGTGATTTGAGCCGGAATGGTACTGTAGAAAAAAAGAGATATTGATAGCAGAAATAATCTAAGTACCATATTTAATATTTCTTTCGTGTGAACATGGATATGGATTTTCCTTTATCATCTGATAATTGAGTCCTGCAAAATATATTCAAAATCTTAAAAAGTATATAACGAAATAAAGTACAATATAGACTATTTTCTTTAGCTATTGGTTGGACAAGATGTACAATTTTTAATCAAATTTAAGAGCCTAAAATTAATTTTTTAATGTTATGATTAATAATCCTTTATAAAATGCAAAAATTTAATTTTGGTTTATTAATTTTAGACTCAATTTTTTGGAGATTGAAAATTTCAGACCAGAAGCACTTTAATTGGTTTGAATTATTTTTCGATTTTTTTACGCGTTAGAGGTTCCGGGTTTCATTATTTGAATTATTCAAAATAAAACCTATTACTTATGCCTTTATTTCAAACGAAGAATAACGTATTATTCAAGGTTTTCTCACAATTTGCGATTGAGAATGAGCCTTTGTACATCGAGTCATATGGTAATGGAAACATTCACGAGACATTTCGGGTGTGCACTGACGGTAATTGTTTCATTCTACAAAAAATCAACAGGAAAGTTTTTAAAAGTATTGAGGCTTTAGAACACAATCTTACCAAACTTAAATCATTGGATAAGAATAATCGATTAACTCCAAAAGTTTATAAGACTAAAAATGATAAATATTTTGCCTCTTATGAAGAAGATTCCTATAGGATAATGGAATATATTCCAAATTCGAATCCCCAAGAATCGCTTTTATTGCCACACGAAAGAATAAAAAATGCTGCTTCAGGGTATGCCTTGTTTTTCCTTAAATCAAAAAGTTTGCGACCTCATGATTTAAAGGTTGTCATCCCTTCATTTCATAATTTAGATCATCATTTAAATTTAT
Organism: uncultured Saprospiraceae bacterium; assembly: GCA_937894165.1. Taxonomy (GTDB): domain Bacteria; phylum Bacteroidota; class Bacteroidia; order Chitinophagales; family Saprospiraceae; genus CALCSX01. The sequence goes on from CALCSX010000058.1 coordinate 5,742, forward strand.
TACAAAAGGCCGTTAGCAATGGTGATGAGGGGAGGTTGTCAGAAGTACAAGAAACAATTAAGCATGTAAAAGCTCTCCAAAAGCATATTGTAAATATTTCACAAAAGGTGGAATGTGGCGATTTGTGTTTGTCTGTAGTTCATAATGATGCAAAAATTGGCAATATCTTATTAGATAAGGATAGTGGACTTTTCAAAAGGGTTATAGATTTAGACACTGTGATGGCCGGCACCATTTTGTATGATTTCGGTGATTTTTGTAGAAGCAGTATAGCTATTAAAGGAGAATCTGAATATTCGAAAGCGAAAAATGAGGTAGATATATATCTTTTTGAAATGGCTTGTGAAGGTTATACCTTAATTAAAAATGATCTGAATCGCCTGGAAAAATCCTTACTTTTTGATTCTATCAGCTATATGACCTATCTGATGGCGGTAAGATTTCTAACTGATTATTTGAACGGAGATGTATATTTCAGGACGGAAGTGCCTAATGAAAATCTAATAAGGACAGAAAATCAACTGGAATTACTTGAGGATTTATTCTCAAATGAGAGATTGATGAGGGAAATTATCCGATCAGCTTTTGGTTCTTAGAAACTTATTCTATAAAGTTTTACAGTTTAGAATAAGTCTTTCCTTTAATTTAGCATTGAGCTCTGACCAAAATTTTAGCATTTCTACTTTTTCCTGATTTAAGCAATGAAGTCGTGCACAAAACAGGAAGAGTACAATGTAAATTCCTTGCGCGCGCCCCACATTCCCCTGAAGGAAAGCGTTAGGTCTTAGTATACAAGTAGATTCTTTTAGTGTTTGCTAGCGCCAGCCATTTAGGGGGTTAGGGGGCTGCAGAGCCTTAAAAATAGAAATGTACTCGAGGATTTATTCTCAAATGAGAGATTGATGAGGGAAATTATCCGATTAGCTTTTGGTTCTTAGAAACTTATTCTATAAAGTTTTACAGTTCAGAATAAGTATTTCCTTTAATTTGGGTATTGAGTTTTGACCAAAATTATATTATTTCTTCTTTATTAGTATTTTAAAAAATGCCATCCTTTATTATGGTCTCCCTGAAACTGAGAATATGATCCGCAGCACGGATAGCCAATTATGAAGGAGAGCATCGAAAGGTATTTTATTAGGAATTATTATTTGAAAAATTTGCCTTTAGAGTCAACATTTACTATAATTCTTTTTTTATTAGGTTGAATTGATAATATGCAATTCTCGTTTACTGTTGGCGATAATGTCTAAGAAAGAATAATTTTCTAAAATGAAGAATATCCTTATAGTTGAAGATGACTTGGTGTTTTGCAAAATGTTACAAAATTTATTTGCCAAAAATGGATACAGATCAGATTACGCTCAAAGTATCGCGGCCGCGAAAGACCAAATAACTTTAAAGCAACATGATTTGATAATTCTGGACTACAAATTGCCGGATGCCACAGGACTGGATTTGGTGGATTGGATGCGTGAGGAAAATATCCATATTCATATCATTATGGTCACTAGAGTTTATGCAGAAAATGTGATGGCGCAAGCAATAGCGAAGGGGGTGGATCATTTTATACGAAAACCATTTGATCAGAAAGAGTTGTTATATAAGATAAGTACTATATTGATTTAACAAGTCTATGTATTAAAGTGCCATTTAAATGGTAGCTTTGCGGATAATTTGTAAATACAACCATGACATTTTCCGATCTTAATTTAAATAAACCACTGCTTAATGCCTTGAATGATGCCGGACTTGAGACGCCAACACCGATTCAAGAGCAATCTTTTTCTGTAATTATGTCGGGTCGCGATTTGCTGGGAATAGCACAGACGGGTACCGGTAAGACACTTGCTTATCTACTTCCCTCTTTGAGATTGTGGCGTTTTTCTAAGGAGAGATTCCCTCAAATATTAATAGTTGTCCCTACGCGGGAATTGGTCGTCCAGGTTGCTCAAGAAGTCGAAAAACTGACTACCTATATGAATGTGACGACTGTGGGCGTATATGGTGGAACCGGCATGCTCTCACAGATGGAGGCTGTCGAAAAAGGTTGTGACGTAGTTGTAGCTACCCCGGGAAGATTGGTTGATTTAGTGATGAAAGGCTCGCTGAAATTGAAGGATATCAAGCGTTTTATTCTCGATGAGGTCGATGAAATGCTGGATCTTGGTTTCAAACACCAGATAAAAAACATTCTTGATTTGCTTCCGGAGAAACGTCAAAATCTATTTTTTTCCGCTACTATGACCGAAGATGTTGAGGATTTACTGGATGAATTTTTTGAATTTCCTGAAAAAATAGAGGTAGCACCTTCGGGTAAACCTTTGGAAAATATCGAACAAGTTTCCTATCCCGCTCCCAACTTTTTCACTAAAGTCAATTTACTGAAACATATTATAGAATCGGACGAGTCGCTCACGAAAGTGATGATTTTCATTTCCACTAAAAAGCTTGCAGACAGGTTGTATGAAATAATGAATAAGGATTTTTCAGGCTTATTCACTGTAATTCACTCCAACAAGTCTCAGAATTACAGGTTTATCAAAATTAATGAGTTCGAGCAGGGTGAAATGCCATTTATGATTTCAACAGATTTGGTGGCGAGAGGAGTGGACATCGATGATGTTACCCATGTTATCAATTTTGACCTGCCTCAGACTGCAGAGGGATATATCCATAGAATAGGTAGAACGGGAAGGGCGGAGAAGAAGGGAATAGCGATCAATTTTATCAGTGAAAAAGAAATCGTCCACAAGGAAAATATTGAGCGTCTGATGAATATATCGCTTGACTTCACCAGCCTGCCCGCAGAAGTTGAAATCTCAGATGTATTGATAGAAGAAGAGAAGCCAAAAGTCAAGATGAAAACTTTTTTAACCAAACCTTTCAGTGCGAAGGGAAGAGGAGAGGTTTTTCATAAAAAATCACTTAAAAACAGCAAAGTTCAGCTTACCAGACAAGAATTGAAGACTAAGAGGGCAAATGATAAGGCGAGAAGGAGGAATAAGAAGTAAGGTAACTTTTTTAAGATATTTAATTACGAATTACTCCAATCAATTACGAATTACGAATTGTTGTTTGTTGTTTGTTGTTTCATGAATTTACTTGACAACTTTTGTCAATTATTAATTCAATGATGCAATATCCTATATTCCGCCGGATAGTAATTATTCCATCTGTTGCCGAGATTTTTTATCCAACCGAGATGATTATTTTCGTATTTCACGAGATTCCAGCCCGTTTCGTCCCCGGGTTTGAAAATATTGTTTCTGCGTAAGAATTCCAAGGCTTCCTCCTTGTCTAATTCTATAGAAGGAATATCGGACGCCATTTCGGTACTCCAGGCCAGATGCGCATGAGGGATAAAGTTTTTTCCTTTCATAGTGCCCATCTTGAGGGAGGGCTGCATGTTGGTAATCAATTTCTTAACTCTCGACCAATCGTCCATATGGCTGCTTCTGATAGCAAAAATATCCTCACCGGCCTTCTCCAAAAAATGGAATTCTGAATTATTTAAAAAAGGTAAAACCACAGCTGCATTCTTTGATGGGCTCCACATGGGGTCAGCTGCAAGTTTTTTTTGATTAAGCTCTAATTCCACTTGGTTTTTGACCATGGCAGTGATAAAAAAGCCCTCACCCGCCACCTTGTGCGGAAAAAATTTATAGCCTATCATATTTTCGATTTCAGTGCGAACGACTTCCGGGAACCCTGAAACAGGTTGTGCCGATCCGAAACCGTGCTCAGCCAGATATTGCATATTACCCTCGTTTTCTAAAGTATTGAAAGTGCAACTGCTGAAAATGAGTAGTCCTGCCTCTTTAAGAAGTGGTATGGCTTGAGAAATGATATCTTTTTGCATCCCGGCGCATTGTAGGACAAGCTGAGATGACCATTGTGCGACTGCAAATTCATCCTTGCGCATCATTCCTTCACCTGAGCAGGGCGCATCAATCAGAACCACATCGAAAAATCCTTGTAAGCCTTCAAACTCCTTGGGTTGAGCGCGGGTAGTCCAAACATTTGCCATGCCCCATTTGGCGACATTGTGTACTAAAGCTGGATAGCGCTTGGGGTGGATTTCGTTAGAAATAATAAGGCTGTCAGGATGGAGCAAAGAGGCTAAATGTGTTGTTTTGCCGCCCGGTGCAGCGCAGAGGTCGAGAACTTTTATGGGTTTTGAAAAATCGACATTGGCTTTGAGGATTTGTTCAAGAAACATGCTTGAGCTTTCCTGAACGTAGTAGGATCCGGCATGGAAGGAGGGGTCTGCAGTGAAAATCGGTCTTTCTTTCAAAAAGTATGCATCTTCAGCCCATTTCACTTCTGAATTCAGGTCGAGGGAAGGGGGAGATTTGGCGGGATTGAATCTAACTGAGACTGCGGGTGGTGATTGCATTGCTTTCTCGAAATCCGGGAAATCATCTTGAAGGATGTCTTTCATTTGAGAAATAAAATCAGAGGGAAGCAGGACAGGCATAAAAAAATTATTATAAAAGCTTTAAGTAATTGGCGCTCTTAGAAGCTGCGGAATAAAAGTATACAATATTAAAGATCTTTTCAAAAAAATATTATTCTCGTAGAAAACACTCTCCGCGTGAGGCATATGGAGGGCTTGGTAGGGCAATGAGGGAAGATCGGGAGGAGAGCAGCCCTACGGAACCCCGGAATACGCCGACACTGACCCTACTAATCTTTTGAAATTTATAGACACTTACTGTAAAAGATAATCTTTTGTAGAAAATTATCGGGTCAGTGGCACGCCCAGAAATTTTATTATTTTACTTGTCCATACCATACAATTCTCCATCGGGAGCAAATAGTTTGTCCACTTTCTCCTTGACTTTCCTGTCTACAACTAATGGGGGGGCGTGATGGGATTTGATCCTGGCATCGATTATCAGCGAGCTGCGACAGCCCCAATGCTTGTTCTCAATAAAGGAATCCACTCCATAAATATCGTGAGAGGGATTCGCGCGGGTAAAGGTGACCCAAACGAAATTATTCACAGTGGCCGCGGTAAAATTACTGTCATCAACAACGATAATCAGAGGAATGCTACTTAAATCGAATTGTGAAAGTTGCTCGCAAACCATCTGAAGTCGCTCTCTCTCATCCTTATAATTGTTGAAAGGCGGCAACTGTAAAAGCAAAATGCCCGGGTCGAAAAAGACAGGATTGAGATGGTAAGGATTAACGTCAAAGTTGTCAGGTAAATCTGTGTTGAGTGTCCTCTTTATGTCTCCGTAACAAGCGATAGTGACCTTAGATCCTGCATTCCAGCCATCGCCGGAATAATCCAAGGTGTCGATCGTGGTTTTAGTCTGGAAATGCAAATCTCGCGTCCAATCTACTCTTTTCAACAAATAATTGAAAAAATATCTAATGTCTTTCGTAGACAAGTTTTTGTCCTGATCCTTTCCGATGATAAAAAGGAATTTTGCCAAACTGGTCTGACCGGAACCTAAAATTCTATTCGCAATAGTAAGAATTTCTTCGGGTCTTTTTTCGCGGAAAGGCATGTATCTTTCACTTCCGATGGCCAAAAGTAAGGGATGTACCCCGGCTGCGTCCACGGCGTTGATCTCGTGAACCCCCGGAAATTCTACCGCTGTTAATTCTTTCACCAATTGATGAATCAGATAACCAAAACTGGAATCCTCTGCGGGTGGGCGACCCACTACAGTAAAATGCCAAATGGGGTCTTTTCGGTGGTAAACCGTATCCACCTCCATAACGGGAAAATCATGGGTAAGGCTGTAATAGCCAAGATGATCACCAAATGGGCCTTCCGGTTTTTTTACTCCTTTCTTGATGGTTCCGGTAATCACGAAATCTGCATCTGATGAGACTCTAAAACCGTCGACATTGGCGTAGCGAAATCTTCTATTATTCAGCATTCCGGCAAAAGTCAGTTCAGAAATTCCTTCCGGCATGGGCATAATGGCGGAGAAAGCATGGGAGGGAGGGCCGCCGACAAAAATCGACGCTTTGAACGGTTTGTCCAAGCGGTTATATTTCTCGTGATGCACGCCAATCCCCCGGTGGAGCTGGTAGTGCAGGCCAATTTCTTGATTTTGAATATATTCATTGCCCGACAATTGGATTCTGTACATCCCCAAATTGCTGTTCATCATGCCGGGTTTCTCAGGATCTTCAGTAAAGACCTGCGGGAGGGTGATAAAGGCTCCCCCGTCCATGGGCCAGCTTTTTATCTGAGGTAATTTGTCTATGGTGGTCTCTCCATGAAAAATGGGCGCTGAGAATAGGCTCTTCATTGGCAGGGCAGTGAGGGCAGTGAAGGGAGCGCCGGCGTATTTGAATGGATTTTTTAGTAATCGGCTGAAATCAGCTTTTAATTCGATGACTTTTTTAATTGTTTTTAATTCATTTCGAAAGATATACTCGGTTCTTTTTGTGGTGCCGTAAATATTCGAAGCTGCCTGAAATGGACTACCTTTGACTTTTTCAAAAAGGATGGCTGGACCTTGAGCTTCATAAATTCTTCTATGGATTTCAGCCATTTCCAGATCCGGATCAACCTCGGATTTTATCCTAATAAGTTGATTGGTTTTATCCAAATCGTCAACGCATTCCCTTAAATTTTTATAGCCCATATTATTATTTTAAAGATTTAGCTTTGAAACAAGAATTAAAGTTAGTAGTTTTGAATCTTAATTAAATTAAAGTTTTAACAATATATTAAATTCCTGATTTTTTTGGGTGAGGAAGAAAAATATAAGTATAAAAAGTCTAAAATAATTAAAATATGCGGGCTTATCTCGATTTGATGCAAAAAATTATTGATGAAGGAACGGACAAATCTGATCGTACCGGTGTAGGGACAAGGAGTATTTTTGGACATCAGATGAGATTTGATTTATCGGAAGGTTTTCCTCTTGTAACTACCAAGAAACTTCATTTGCGTTCGATTATTCATGAACTTTTATGGTTTTTGAAAGGAGATACGAACATTAAGTATTTGGCGGAGAACAAAGTTAAAATTTGGGATGAGTGGGCAGATGAAAATGGAGATTTAGGTCCTGTTTATGGTGCTCAATGGAGATCATGGCCTGATGGGAGAGGCGGTACAATTGATCAAATAACTGATTTGATCCATCAAATTAAGACAAATCCTGATTCGAGAAGATTGGTGGTGTCGGCGTGGAATGTATCAGATTTACCGAAGATGGCATTGAGTCCTTGCCATTGTTTGTTTCAGTTTTATGTAGCGGACAATAAATTATCTTGTCAGTTGTATCAGAGGTCGGCTGATGTATTTTTAGGAGTACCATTTAATATTGCTTCATATGCATTATTAACAGAAATGGTCGCCGGGGTATGTGGGTTGGGTGTGGGAGATTTTATACATACATTTGGAGATGTACATTTATATAAAAATCATTTTGAACAGGCAAGCATTCAGCTAAGTAGAGATCCTAAGCCTTTGGCAAAATTAGAGCTTAATCCTGCGATAAATGACATCTTTAAATTTGATTATCAGGATATTAATATAGTCGGATATGAATCACATGAAAGGATAAAAGGGGAGGTGGCAGTGTAGTAGTTATTTAGAAATATTCTAAATAAAACAGTCATTTGAAATATATATATTAATTTATCCCACGGTTTGTATTTTTGTGATCAAATGAAAGAATGTTGCATAAATGTGACACAACTGAATTGAAAAGTTTAACCAAGAATAACATGCGATACAGAAATTTTCTTACTTTTTTAAGCCTTTTGCTGATGCTCATGCTTTCTACTCCGCAGACATTTGCGCAGGATGAAGCGGCGGTTTCTACCGAAGTTATAGAAGACGCGGGTGCGCCGGCAGCTGAGGGAGGTCCTGATATTAAAGCGGGCGAGACCTTATTTAAGAATTTATGTGCCAGTTGTCACAACAGGAACATGAAGGATAAGCTTACAGGTCCGGCACTTGGAGGCACTGAAGCCAATTGGGAAGCATATCCGAGAGAAGATTTGTATAATTGGATTAGAAATTCAACGGCGATGATTTCTGCGGGACATCCGAGAGCTACAGAGTTGTGGAATGAGTGGAAGCCTACTGTCATGACGGCATTTACGAATCTTTCAGATGAAGAAATCGAGTCTATACTATTATATGTTGATGGCGTATATACGGGTACTTATGGAGCTACTGCAAGTACAGGAGGAGCTACAGTAAGTACAGGAGCTGAAGCGCCATCTTATAATTGGTTATACTTTATGATCTTCGGCTTATTGATAGCGATGGCGATCATTTTGGCCAGAGTAACATCTAATTTGTCATACCTTTCTAAAATAAAAGAAGGACAGCAGCCCGAGAGAAGGACACTTGTTCAGGTTTTAACTAGTAAAGGAGTTATCGCATTTATTATACTTGCTTTAGTTTTAATAGGAGGTTATACGACAGTAAATAATGCCATTGCTTTGAACAGGCAGCAAGGTTATGCTCCACAGCAACCCATCAAATTTTCGCACGAGCTTCACGCGGGCTTGCACAAGATAGATTGTCAGTTTTGCCACGATGGTGCCAGAAGAAGTAAGCATTCCGTAATTCCCGCTGCCAACACCTGTATGAATTGTCACAATGCAATTAAGGTAGGTTCAACTTATGGTACAGCTGAGTTAACGAAAATTTACGCTTCAATAGGTTATGATCCATCTACAGATAAATATTTGGAGAATTACCAAGATTATAGTGAAGAACAGATTAAAGATGTTTATACCAAATGGTTTGCCGATCAATATGTTACCGGTGGAGGAGAGTTAGATAGAAAGGGTGAGAAATTGGTTGCTGATCAGTGGGAGGGATTGAAATCTTCATTAACAAGTAATACTAAAAAACAAATTCAAGGTCCAATTGAGTGGATAAGAATTCACAATATGCCTGATCATGTTTATTTCAATCATGCGCAGCACGTAACGGTTGGTAAAGTCGATTGTGCCACTTGTCATGGCAAGGTTGAAGAAATGGAAGTTGTAAAGCAGTATTCTACACTTTCTATGGGCTGGTGTGTTAACTGTCACAGACAGACAGAAGTTAAATTTACTGATAACATGTACTACGAAAGTTATGAGAGATACCACGATGAGTTGAAGGAAGGAAGCAGAGACAGAGTTACAGTAGAAGACATAGGTGGCTTAGAATGTCAAAAATGTCATTATTAAAATTAATTTGTAAGTAAGCATATTCAAGATATATGAAAAATACTAAAAATATTTGGGCCGGTACAGAGGATCTACTAGATAAAAGTTACGGAGAAGAGAGCTCTTCAAAGGAACTTTTTGACAATCCTTTATTTCAAGATTTAGCAGATGAGAATAATGCTGTTGGATCTGCACTTTCCTCTAATAGAAGAGATTTCTTGAAATATTTAGGTTTCGGTCTGGGTGCAGCAACCATAGCGGCTAGCTGTGAAACCCCTATCAGGAAAGCTTTACCGTATGTGACGAAGCCTGATGCTATCGTACCGGGTGTTGCCTCCTATTATGCTTCCTCATTTATTAAGGGTGGAGATTATTGTCCGGTTATTGTTAAAACCAGAGATGGTAGACCCATTAAAATTGAAGGAAACAGTCTTTCACCAATGACGAAGGGTGGAACTTCAGCAAGAGCGCAAGCTTCAGTGTTAGATTTATACAATATATCTCGACTTAGAAATGCGGGTAAGATTAACGCTACTGACAAAAAGGTAGATAGAATGGATTGGGTGGATCTAGATAATGAGATCAAAGGGCATTTGAATAGTGCTGCAAGCATTCGAATTGTAGGAAATACCGATTTAAGTATTTCTAATAAAGCTTTATTAGCTGAATTCCAAGGAAAATATCCTGCTACAAAGGTTGTAACCTATGATGCATACTCTTCATCAGCTATGTTGGATGCCAATCAAAGAAGCTTTGGCATGCGGGTTTTACCATCTTACAATTTTGCAAATTCAAAAGTCACTGTATCTTTTGGAGCGGACTTTTTAGGAACTTGGATTTCACCTGTAGAATACGCAAGACAATTTGCAGATGGAAGGCGAGTTTTAGATCCTGCAAATGTTGAAATGAGTCGACTTTATGTTGTTGAAAGTACTATTTCATTAACGGGATCAAATGCAGATCATAGAGTTATAATAAAACCTTCTGAGCAAGGTTTGGCTATTGCAAAATTGAATAATGAGTTAGCAGGTAGCCTGGGAGGCTCCTCAATATCTGTTCAAGGTAATCTTTCTCATCCTAAGGCTGAAGCAGCTATAAAGGAGATGGCGAATGATTTGTTAGGCAACAGGGGAAGTTCCTTGGTTGTATCTAATTCAAATAATACTACTGAGCAATTAATTGTAAATAATATCAACACAATGTTGGGCAATTATGGTCAGACATTGGATATGAGTAACTATTCCTTGCAAAGACAAGGTTCTGATAAAGAAATGCTTGATTTTGTCAATGAAGTAAAGTCCGGAAATGTCGACGCTGTCATTTTTATGGACGGTGCTAACCCTGTCTACGATCTACCTGAGGGTGGGGAGTTGAAAGAGGCACTCTCTAAAGTGAAATGTAAAGTCTCTTTCTCTTTACTTCCCAACGAAACATGGGCATTGTGTGATTACGCTGTTCCAACAACACATTGGTTGGAGTCTTGGATGGATGCTCAGCCGAAAGCGGGCTTATATTCGTTGGCACAACCTACGATTCGCCCATTATTCGAAGTAAGAAGCCACATGCTTTCTTTCATGAAATGGATGGATAAAGGGGAAGCAAAAATTGTATCTTCCGCAAGTGTATCAGACACTTTACAGGTTCAATCACAGGATACTACAGGAAATGAGGTTGTAGAGAGTAAGTGGGATTCTATTGATAAAGATTTGATGATGGTTTATGACTATATGAAGTCTTTATGGCAAAGAGAAGTATTTCCAAAACAAAATAAATATACTACATTTCAGTCATTCTGGGATAATACCTTGCACGATGGTTTTGTGATGCTTGAAGGTGGGAACGCTGCTGTAAGCCAAGCGCAAATTTCTCTTACAGGAAATATTACCAAAGTATCATCAGGAAAAGAAGTATTGTTCTACGAATCAGTAGCAATAGGAGCCGGGCATTACGCCGACAATCCATGGTTGCAGGAGATGCCGGACCCATTGACGAGAGTAGTTTGGGCAAATTATGTCCACTTACCGATGGATTGGGATGGAGAGAACTTCAAATATTATAATGATATTGCTGAGGATGGAACTTTGGTTAATGTTGGACCTGCGGGCAGTGAAATAACGCTTCCTGTTGTGAGACAATTTGGTCAAATGAAAGATACTTTTGCGATAGCTTTAGGATATGGTAGAGAAATATCAGGAGCGGCAGGCGTAGGAGTAGGAGAGAGAGTTAATCAATACTTGAGAAGAGATACAGATGGAAATCTACAATTCTTTGCTGAGAATGTGGAAGTATCAGGATCTGTTGGAAAGGATGATATTTTTGCTTGTGTGCAATTGCATCATACAATGGGATTGAGAGGAAAGGATTTGAGTGATGGAGGAAAGGTGATTAATGTTGATGAGAAAAAATTGATGACCATTGGAGATGGTTTCCAAGGAGCATTGACTGAAAGGTCAGTTATTTTCGAAGGAGATCTTTCCAGTTTAGAGGATGATGTTCATCATTTAGAAGAGAAGCGTGAGGAATTTGCTAAATTAAATTCTCATTCCACTTATGATGGTTATGATCATTTGTATAATCAAGGACATCACTGGGGAATGGCTGTAGACATGAATGCATGTATAGGTTGTGGAGCTTGTGCTGTGGCTTGTATTGCAGAGAACAATGTTCCTATTGTAGGAAAGAAAGAAGTGCATAGAGTTCATGAGATGACATGGTTGCGAATAGACAGATATTACTACGGAGAGGTTGACAATCCTAATGTTGTTTACCAGCCAATGATGTGTCAGCACTGTGATAATGCTCCTTGTGAAAATGTTTGTCCTGTTGCAGCGACGACACATAGTTCAGAAGGTTTGAATCAAATGACTTACAACAGATGTGTAGGAACAAGATATTGTGCTAACAACTGTCCTTACAAAGTGAGAAGATTCAACTGGTTAGATTATAACGCTGCAGATTTATTCCCAATCAATGAAGTAGAAACTTTCGATACCGGCACAGATACTCCTTTCTATGCGCATGATTTGACAAGAATGGTATTGAATCCTGACGTAACTGTGAGAGTAAGGGGAGTGATCGAGAAATGTTCTTTCTGTGTTCAAAGAATTCAGGAAGGTAAGCTTAAAGCTAAGAGCGAAGGCAGAAGGTTGATGGATGGAGAGGTAAAGTCAGCTTGTCAAACGGCATGTCCTACCGGAGCTATTGTTTTTGGTGACATGAATAATAAGGAGAGTGAAGTTGCGAAAATTAAGGCAAGAAGAACCAGTTATATAGCCTTGGAGGAAACAAACGTGAGATCATCTGTGGATTATCAGATGAGAATTACCAATAAGAATTCAAACTTAACTGAATCAGAGGCATAGTATTAAAAATTATAAAGGATAATAAATCATATATATGAGCGCTGTTGTATCACCACTTAGAGAACCTTTGGTAACGGGTAGAAAGACCTATCATCAGATTACTGAAGACATATGTTCTCCCACAGAAAAGGCACCTGGCATTTCATGGGTTATAGCATTTATACTTGCTGTAACATGTTTGTCCTTCGGAGTTTTTTCAATACTATGGACAATTTATTTCGGGATTGGTACCTGGAATTTGAATAGAACTATAGGTTGGGGTTGGGATATTACCAACTTTGTTTGGTGGGTTGGTATAGGTCATGCAGGAACTTTGATTTCGGCAATCTTACTACTTTTCAGACAAAAATGGAGAACGGGTGTAAACAGAGCTGCTGAGGCGATGACAATTTTTGCTGTAATATGTGCAGCACTTTTCCCGGGAATACACGTTGGTAGAATGTGGGTAGTGTTTTTCTTCTTCCCGACTCCCAATACAAGGGGTCCACTTTGGGTGAATTTTAACTCTCCTTTGTTATGGGATCTTTTTGCGATCTCTACCTATTTTACAGTATCCTTATTATTCTGGTATACCGGTTTAGTACCGGATTTTGCTACCATAAGAGACAGAGCGACTGGATTAAGAAAGAAAATATATGGATTTGTATCTTTTGGATGGACAGGAAGTGCTAAGCACTGGCAGAGATGGGAGTCATTGTCCCTGATTTTGGCGGGATTAGCAACACCATTGGTACTTTCAGTTCACACTATCGTATCTTTTGACTTTGCTACTTCGGTAATTCCGGGATGGCATACCACAATATTCCCTCCTTATTTCGTAGCGGGGGCGATTTTTTCAGGATTTGCAATGGTGCAGACTTTGATGATTATGACACGAAAAGTTCTAAATCTACAGGACTATATAACTGTCAATCATATTGAATCTATGAATAGAGTAATCTTGCTAACAGGTACAATAGTAGGTGTGGCATATTTGACAGAGTTATTCATAGCTTGGTATTCAGGATACATTTATGAACAGTTTGCATTCTATAACAGAGCATTAGGTATCTACTGGTGGGCATATTTTGGTATGATGGCATGTAATGTTATCTCTCCTCAAATATTTTGGGTTAAGAAATATAGAAGGAGCATTTTGATCACTTTTGTTATGTCGATCTTTGTGAATATCGGGATGTGGTTTGAAAGATTTGTAATCATTGCCACAACATTAGCAAGAGATTATTTGCCATCATCATGGTCTTACTATTACCCGACTTGGGTAGAAATGGGTATATATATCGGGACTCTTGGAATATTCTTTACTTGTTATCTTCTGTTCACGCGGGTAGCCCCTGTGGTAGCAATTGCAGAAATAAAAAGTATTTTGAAGTCATCCGGTGACCAATATATTGGTAAGGATGCTGATAAGAAAGAAAAGGTACATCATTAATATATCTGATTAAAATTAAAACTGAGATAATGAATAATCACTCAAAACATATATTATTTGGACTCTATAATGATGAGGAGGACTTGCTAAGAGCTGTAACTATTGCGAAGCAGAATCATTTGGATATTTATGATGTATATTCTCCTTTTCCTGTTCATGGATTGGATGATATAATGGAATTATCTGAATCACGATTGCATAGAGCAGGATTTGTCTATGGTATGTTAGGGACTTTAACAGCTTTCGGGGGAATGACTTGGATTTTCACGAAAGACTGGCCATTAATTATTGGTGGTAAGCCATATTTTGCTCTTCCATCCTTTGTACCTATCATATTTGAGTTGACAGTTCTTTTTGCGTGTATTGGTATGGTGGTGACATTTTATACAATTTGTGGCTTGGGTCCTGGTGTGGTCAATCCGGTTTTAGATCCAAGGATTACAGATGATAAATTCTGTATCGCTTTCGATACACACAGTTTGAACAGTGAAGAAGTTGACCAATTGAATACATTTTTTAAGAATTCCGGAGCTTCCGAAATACATACTAAAACGATATAACTGAGGATTATGATAACTATCCAGATTAAGCAAATATTTCAAATAATAGCCTTAGGAGTTGTATTATCAGTTCTGATATCTTCATGCGCTCCTGCTTCAGGTGAGCACCCGGGGAACGAATTCATGCCCGATATGTTTCACTCTACTGCCTATGAGGCTAATACTTATAATTATTATTCATTCAATACATGGAGTTCTGAAGAAGAATATGCTAAGATGGCTCAGCCAAGGATACCTGTAGCAGGTACAATCCCTATGGGAGCCATCGGCTTGAATAGAGCTTTTACTAATAGTTCTGAGCAAGATGAAATGAATAATTTTTTCGTTAACCTTCCGATAAATGGCTATGTTCCTTTTTATTATGAAAATACAGAGGAGGAAAGATTGAGAGCTACAAGTGAAATTTCTGTGAATCCTATGCCAATTACTGAAGAGGGCTTGAGAAAAGGGAAATTATTGTATGACATCAACTGTGGTATTTGCCACGGTGAAAAAGCGGATGGTAATGGTTATCTTGTAAGAGATGGAAGCCCTTACCCTGCACAGCCTGCCAATATGCTACTTGAAGATTTTGTGAATTCAAGTGATGGCAGATATTACTTTGCAATTATGTATGGTAAAAATGTGATGGGTTCTTACAAGGATAAACTTTCCTATTCTGAAAGATGGGATGTGATTCACTACATAAGGTCTATTCAAGCTTCTGAAGCAGGAATGGAGTACAGCCATGAGAATAATACATTTAATTCAGCTGTACCATCTGCAAGGGTGGCTGTGAGGGATACCAGCAATTTACAATAGGACAAATATTTAAGAAAGTCAAAATTTTAAAGATATACAAATTTTAGATATACATGGGTAATCAATTCATATTCGAAGGAAAGCAAAAGACTCTTCTCATGATTTTCATGGGTGTAGGACTATTAAGCTTGGGTATAACTTATTTTACTGATGATGAGTTACACACGAGATTTTGGAGTAATATTCTTCATAATAGTGTATTCTTTACCGGAATTGCTTTTATGGCATTGTTTATATTGGCTGCCAAATTTTTAGCATATTCAGGCTGGCATGTTGTATTTAAAAGATTGTGGGAAGCCTATTCCTTGTTTTTGATAGTAGGAATTGTCTTGATGGCAATCGTTACAATAGGAGTATGGGGTCATTTACATCATTTATACCATTGGTCTGACGAGGCATCAGTAGCTGAAGATATTCTTTTACAAGGTAAATCTTCGTTTTTGAATGCAGGATGGTACACAGTCGTTTCAATAGGTGTGATTGGAGTCTGGTATTTCTTTGCTACTCGTCTGAGAAATTTATCTTTATCTGAAGATCAAGATCCCGGAGTTAATTATTCCAAGCATAGAAAAGCTAAAAAAGTTAGTGCAATATTCCTACCTGTAGCAGGTTTTACAAGTGCTGCGGCGATTTGGTTGTGGGTAATGTCAGTGGATTCTCACTGGTATTCTACACTATTTGCTTGGTATGCTACAGCAAGTTGGTTGGTAGCAATGATCGCCTTGTCAATTATAATGTTGATTTGGTTTAAATCAATAGGATATTTTAAAAATGTAACGCCAAATCATCTTCATGACCTTGGAAAGTACCTTTTTGGTTTCAGTGTATTCTGGACATACTTATGGTTCTCTCAGTTTATGTTGATTTGGTATGGTAATATCGGGGAAGAAACGGTATATTTTCAGATTAGAATGGAGGAGTTTCCGGTATTATTTTACGGGAACTTGGTAATCAACTTTGTGCTACCGTTCTTTTTGCTTTTGAGAAATGACAATAAAAGGAAATATGGTACAATGTTATTTGGAGCCTCCATGGTTTTTATAGGACACTGGATTGACTTTTTCCTAATGCTAAAGCCTGGAATATTACATACGATGCATGCAGTAGCACATCATTCTCATGATGCAACTGATCATGCAGCGGACCATGCTCACGATGCAGGTCATCATGTAAGCCATTTTGTTTCAGGATTTACTTTGCCGGGTTTTCTTGAAATAGGAACCTTACTTGGATTCCTTGCCTTGTTCATCTATTTTGTGTTAAATAGAATGACTAAAGCACCATTAGAGCCGGTGAACGATCCATATTTAGAGGAAAGTGTTCATCACCATGTTATATAATAGAATTTAACAAGAAATAAAATAAAATATAATGACAGCTCTCATAGCAGTTTTAAGTTTACTTCTAATAGCAATCATCATAATACAGATCAGTAGAATTACTGAGCTAGCTGATAGGATACGAGGTGAGAAGGAAGCTTTCCAAAGAAATAATAGAATTACAGGTAATTTATTACTCGGATTTTTAGGACTTTTCTTATTGGGTGCTTTAGTTTGTGCCTATATCTATCACAATTACTTGCTGGGATTTGGTCCACATGAATCAGCCTCTGAGCATGGGGTAGGAATGGATTCTATTTTCTTGACGACTACTATTATCTGTGGTATTGTATTTGTTATAACACATATAGCTCTGTTTTATTTTGCTTGGAAATATCAATCCAGACCGGGTAAAAAAGCTATGTTTATCTCACATGACAATAGATTGGAGATAGTTTGGACAATTATTCCGGCAATAACGATGTTCATATTGGTTATTTCAGGATTGGTAGTTTGGAACGAGGTAATGGCAGATGTAGAGGAAGGAGAGGAAGTGATCGAAATTGAAGCTACCGGGATGCAGTTTGCTTGGATGATAAGATATGCGGGAGAGGATGGTGTTTTGGGTGAGCGTGACTTTAAAAGAATTAATGGAGCTAACCCACTTGGTCAGGTTTGGGAAGACAAGTACAATCATGATGATACAAGACCTTCTGAAATCGTTTTACCTGTAGGAAAGAAAGTGAGAGTTAGGATTACGGCGAGAGACGTACTTCACAATTTTGATTTACCACATTTTAGAGTTAAGATGGATGCTGTACCGGGTATGCCAACATATTTCGTATTTACACCTACTCGAACGACTGAGCAGTACCGCGAAGAATTAAGTAAATATAAGGAATATCAAGTGCCTTCTGATCCTTCAGATCCTGATAGTGCACCATTATGGGAGGTTTTCAATTATGAATTGGCTTGCGCTGAACTTTGCGGAACGGGTCACTTCTCAATGAGAACCCTAGTCAGAATCGTTGAGCAAGATGAATATGAATCATGGTTGACAGAACAGACTTCGTATTATGAGACCACAATTAAAGGCACAATTGAAGATCCGTTTACAGATCCTAGTGAAGCAGAGGTAATCGAAACAGAGGCTGAAGTAGAACCTGTTGATGGGGAAACGAATCCTGTTGAAGGTGAAACAGAAACTAAGGCTGATATTGATGGAAGTCCTGTTGAAATAGAGACTAAAGACGAAAATTAAAAATAAAAAAGCTGAACCTGATTACCCCAAAAACTATTAGTAAACGGAAATCAGAGTTTTGAAAATAGCAATTAATAATACCACTATGGAAGATATTAAGCATTATAACGAAGAAGTATTGATTGAAGAGTATGGTGTTGAGGACCATTTTCACGATCATGCACATGGTGATAAGTACCAATCGGGTTTTATATCCAAGTATATTTTCACAATGGATCATAAAATGATTGCAAAACAATTCCTAATAACAGGGATGGTTTGGGCTTTCATTGGTGGAGCTATGTCAATTATTTTCAGGTTGCAATTAGGTTTTCCTGAGGAAAGTATGGCTTGGCTAAGACCCATTTTAGGAAAATGGATAACTGTAAGTGAATCAGGTTTTGGATCTCTCGCGCCTGAATTTTATTATGCTTTGGTAACAATGCACGGTACGATTATTGTATTTTTTGTACTGACTGCAGGATTGAGTGGTACTTTTAGTAATTTCTTGATTCCACTTCAGGTAGGTGCAAGAGATATGGCATCACCTTTATTAAATATGTTATCTTATTGGTTCTTCTTCCTTGCAGGAGTAGTGATGTTTTTCTCACTTTTTCTGTCAACCGGACCATTTTCCGGAGGATGGACGGCATATCCTCCATTGAGTGCATTGCCTCAAGCATCCTCAGGATCTGGAGCGGGGATGACATTATGGATTTTATCTTTGGTATTCTTTATTGTGTCTGTATTATTGGGTGGTATTAATTATATTACTACTATTCTTAATATGAGAACCAAAGGGATGAGCATGATGAGGTTGCCATTGACAATTTGGGCTTTACTTATTACAGCGATTATCGGTGTATTATCATTCCCGGTACTTGTTTCAGCTATGTTCTTGTTGATGATGGACAGAGCGGTAGGGACCAGTTTTTATTTAAGTGAAATATTTATAGGAGGTCAGGCATTGGATAATGTGGGCGGTAGTCCGATATTATATCAGCATTTATTTTGGTTCCTTGGTCACCCGGAAGTTTATATTATTATTCTACCTGCCATGGGTATTGTATCAGAGGTATTGAGTGTTAATTCCAGAAAACCAATTTTCGGTTATAAGGCAATGGTGGTTTCTATTTTAGCGATTGCATTTCTGTCCTTCTTAGTATGGGCACACCACATGTTTATGTCCGGAGTTAATCCTTTCTTATCGAATTTCTTTGTATTATTTACATTGTTAATTGCAGTTCCATCAGCGGTAAAGGTCTTTAACTGGATAGCTACCATCTATGGAGGAAGTATACGATTTACATCGGCCATGCTTTTTGCAATTGGGTTTGTTTCATTATTTATCTCAGGTGGTTTGACGGGTATTTATTTAGGGAATTCCACCATTGACATTCAAATGCATGATACGTATTTCGTAGTGGCACACTTCCACATTGTAATGGGTGTAGCGGCATTCTTTGGTATGTTCTCGGGTGTGTATCATTGGTTTCCGAAGATGTATGGTAGATTTATGAATGAAACTGTTGGTAAAATTCACTTTTGGGGAACATTAATCGGTGCATACGTAATATTCTGGCCAATGCACTTCTTAGGAATTGCAGGTGTACCTAGAAGATATTATAGCTTTGATGCATTCGATACATTCAGACATTTTGATTTGACGAATAAGGTGATTACCATTGCTGCTATTGTAGTATTTATGGTTCAAATATTATTCATTATCAACTTCTTCTATAGTATTTGGAAGGGTAGATTAGTTACATCTAAGAATCCTTATAATTCTACTACACTTGAATGGACTACACCGATCAATCCGGGACACGGAAACTGGCCTGGTAAAATTCCTTCAGTGCACAGATGGGCATATGATGTAAGCAAGCCTGATAGTGGAGAACATGATTATATTCCTCAAATTGTACCATTAGGTGATCATGAGGAGGATTTCGGATACACTAAGGATTCTGAATTGACTTCAGAGAAATAAGGTTTAGAAAATTTTTAAAGAAATATAGTGAGTAATTTAAAGGAAAAGTCAATAAAGTCAAGTAGTCTTCTCAAAGTGTTTTGGGATGATTATTCCCAACTTGTCAAGTTGAGATTGACGATTACTGTTGTCTTTTCATCAGTGATGGCTTTCATCCTTGTTAGTGATTATTTTACCTTATTAGATATGCTTATTCTGGCGACGGGAGGCTATGCAATAACGGCAACAGCTAATATCTTAAATGAGGTATTAGAAAAGGATTTTGATAAGTTGATGAGCAGGACGAAGAACCGCCCACTTGCAACCGGTAGAATGAATACGTCTTATGCGGTTTTGATAGCAGGAATTCATGCTTTGATTGGTTTATTTGCCTTGGCATACTTCAATCCATTAACAGTTCTACTAGGGATTTTAGCGATAATATTATATGCTTTCGTTTATACGCCATTAAAGAGGTTTTCTACAGTGGCGATAACTGTAGGAGCTATTCCGGGGGCTTTGCCGGTATTGATTGGAACTGTCGCCTATAGTGGGACTTTAACTTCTTTCGGCTTGATTCTATTCGGAATACAATTTCTATGGCAATTTCCTCATTTCTGGGCTATTGGATGGCTTGGTCATAAGGAATATCAGAAAGCAGGGTTCAAATTATGCCCTACAAACCGAGCCGGGGAACCAGACGAACTCATTGGAATACATTCAGCGATATACGCTCTATTATTAATTCCAATGGCATCATTATTATATTACTTAGGATTTACTTCCTTGTTGATATTAATGGTGATTAGCTGTTTGTCTCTCGCTTTTGCCTACTTTGGATATAAATTATACACAGATAACAGCAGACCGGCAGCCTTAAAGCTAATGTTTGCTTCATTGATATATCTTCCTTTGATCCTCATTCTTTTGTATATTGATAAAATTATAATGTAATGAGTATGGTTAAGGATTTAAATAGAACAGAAAATGGAGGTTCAACCTCTTCAAGGTTGCATCCTCATAAGTTTGCGATGTGGATTGGTTTGGCGAGTATTACAATGATGTTTGTTGCTCTAACGAGTGCCTACATTGTACGTAAATCTGCAGGGAATTGGTTGGAGTTCAATCTACCTTGGATGTTTATCGTTTCGACAGTTGTAATTATTTTAAGCAGTTTGACCTTGCATTTATCATATAAGTCTTTTTTGAGCGGGAAAGCTTCCGCTTACAGGAATTTTATGGTTGTGACATTCATTTTAGGTTGTACTTTCGTTGTCACGCAGTATTTGGGATGGCAGGCGATGACAG
This sequence comes from uncultured Saprospiraceae bacterium, assembly GCA_937894165.1. GTDB lineage: Bacteria > Bacteroidota > Bacteroidia > Chitinophagales > Saprospiraceae > CALCSX01. Next base: position 26,886 of record CALCSX010000058.1, read on the forward strand.
AGATGGGCGTATATTTAAATGGCAACCCGGCGGGTTCATTCGTTTATGCAATTTCAGCTTTACACGTCGCGCACGTGCTGGGAGGGATGGCAGCATTAACGGTGGCACTTATTCATGCCTTCAGGTTGAAATATAAAATTACAGAAAAGAGAAAATTGAGATTTCAATTGGTGACACATTATTGGCATTTTGTAGATGTTTTGTGGATATACCTCATTGTTTTCTTTATGATTCAATAAATAATTAAAGATTTTAAATACTTAACGAAAATTAAGCATGGCTTCAGAAACAAAATTACACCCTGATACTGTAGATGATACAGGTCCGGCATGGTCCGGAGGTAAAGAGCCTTTTAAGGCAAGTTACGGTAAATTGATGATGTGGTATTTCTTGGTATCAGATGCATTTACATTTGCCGGCTTTTTGATTGCATACGGTGCATTGAAATTCAGCGTGCCTACATGGCCGGTTCCGGATTTCGTGTTCAGGACATTCCCGTTCTACGATGGAAATGCCCCACTGATTTTCGTGACATTAATGTCCTTTGTTTTGATCATCTCCTCAGTGACCATGGTAAGGGCGGTACAAGAGGGAAAGCGAGAGAATCAAAAAGGAGTGACATTTTGGTTGGCAATGACAGTTATAGGTGGTCTTGTATTCTTAGGCTGTCAGGCTTATGAGTGGAATACTTTAATTTCTCATGAACATATGACCGTTTCCACAAATCCTTTTGGCACCCATTTGGAAAGTGGTGTTTACTTAAATGAGGATGGATCTATCGCTTTAAACGAAGATGGAACACAAGAGGCTTTTGAGCCGGGCGATTCCTATTTGATTCACCAACATGACGGACATTGGGAGAATAGAAGCTATAAAGTAACTGAAGGTGAGGATGCCGGCTTGGTTAAACAAGAAGCATTCGGTCCTAAGTCTTTCGGATCTCTTTTCTTTTTTATAACAGGATTCCATGGATTCCACGTATTAAGTGGTGTGTTGTTTCTACTTATTATTACTATAAATGCCGCCAGCGGTGTATATGTGAAGAGGAAAAACGGCTATGAAATGGTTGAAAAAATCGGACTATACTGGCACTTCGTCGATTTAGTTTGGGTATTTGTATTCTTATTATTTTATCTACTATAATAAAAAATATTAAAATGGCTGATCACGCTTTAGATTACGAACAAGAAAAGAAAGGAGTTTATAAAGGGCTTTACCTCTTAGCAGCAGTGACACTTTTTGAAGTGTTTGTTGCACTACTAGGCAAAGGTTTTATTATAGAAGGATTTTATATTCATCATGCTATCGTAGCAATAGTAATTATTGCCTTATCACTATATAAAGCATATTTCATTATCTATGAATTTATGCACTTGGGTCATGAGGTTAAGGGGCTGGCTCTGACTATCTTACTACCTTTGATATTATTGATATGGTTTATTATTGCGATGCTGTATGAAGGTACATCTTGGAAAGATAATAGAACCTTCAAAACGCCGGTTGATACACAATCAATCCCGAAAGGAGAAAAGATTGAAGGCAACATTTTGAAATTAGAAGACTACAGATTGTAACCGATTTGTAAATAATATTTAGCAAAGGTGAGGTTCGACCTCACCTTTTGTGTTTTAAACTGTTTATGTTTTATCTTGTGCGCATATGACAAAATCTAGAATTCAATCCATTATTGGACTAACTTTTTTCCTTATTATACTGCCGGTAGGGACCTATCTTTTTCTTAGGTCAGGCTTCGAGTATAGGAGAGAAAGTTTAGCTGAATTGAAAGATCTAGCTCCACTAGATACTACGAATCTACAGAAATTATTCTCCCCGATTGAAATTGATTTCGAGAAAGCAATGTTCGTTTTTGGTGCCTTGGATGCTGACAATATTGATCATGCAAATAAAATATATAATCAATTTAAAAACCGGGATGATGTTTTTCATGTCTATTTAGGAAATGAAGATTCATTCAATAAGGATACTTTCGAAATTCTAAATACATCACGTCAGCAAGTGGAATTGGTAACGTCAATAAATGATTATGTACCGGAAGAATTTAGTCAAAATGCCCGTATCGGGTTTCTTTTGGGAGATTATACCGGTTATATCAGGAGAATATATAATTACGATTCTAAGGAAGACATGGGCCTTCTTATCGAACACATGGCCATGAAGTTGAAATCAGGCGATCGTAAGGAAATAATGTTTCAAAGAGAAGTTGAAAAATAATTTTTTAAGAATATGGAATTAGCATCAAATAAGATTCTTGAAAGGAAAATGAATATTGCGAGTATAGCTATATCCATAGCTGTCTTGGCTCTCGTCATTTTAATGCGTCAGGTGAAGTTAAATATAGATTTTGACTTTAGCTTTCTTCCGCCTTTTCACGCAATTTTAAATTCATTGGCATCAGTTGCGCTTCTTTTTGCTATTTATTTTATCAAAAATAAGAATATCAAAGCTCATCAAAACGCTATTCATGTAGCATTGGCTCTATCAGCTTTATTCTTATTAAGCTACGTGGTTTACCATTTCACTACTGAGGAGACAAGGTATTGTATGGATGGTGATATTCGATATGTGTATTTTTTCTTTTTAATCACACATGTTGTCTTGGCAGCGGTAATTTTGCCATTTATATTATTGACATATACACGTGCTTATACCATGCAATTTGAAAGACACAAAAGAATGGCGCGATGGGTTTTTCCCCTTTGGTTTTATGTCACTGTTACAGGACCTATTTGTTACTTGATGTTGAAACCTTGTTATTGATAATAATTAATTAATTTGGAACGGAGAATTCTGAATTTTGGTTAATTAATAGATAATTCTGAAATTATGAAAAAACTACTTATAATTTTCTCATTCTTTTTTGCTTTCAGTATTTCTCAGCCTTCACAATTGGCTGCGCAATGCCCTATGTGCAAAATTTCGGCCGAAACAAATATGAAAAATGGTGGTACAGCCGGAGCAGGGCTAAATAGAGGCATTCTTTACATGCTTGCTGCACCTTACTTATTATTTGGGATTATCGGATATGTGTATTGGAAAAATAATAAATTGAAAGAAGCAGAGGAGAAAAACTAGAAATTTATTTCCACTAAATAAATAGGGGAGAATCTTAATCACAAGATGCTCCCCTATATTTTTTTATAAATTCGCTCATTCAGTTAAAAGAACTAAGATTATTTAGTCCTTTTAAGCTTCCTCACCCTCTATTTCCTCAATATTATCCGTCTTTTTCAATTGCTGTGTCTTATTTGGCTCTACTTGTTGCTTTCCCAAATAATCCGGCAAATCCATACCTGCCATGTCGAATAAATCCTTCATCGGAGGTACTGATTTATACAATCCGGAAATGAAATTGGACGTAGAACTGCTATCCTTGCCATTGTTTCCGCCTTCCCAAACAGTGATTTTATCAATTTTAATATTTTTGATAGCTTCCACTTGAGTTTTAACAAGATTTTCCAATTTGTCCGCAATAATCATCAATACTGCATCTTTGGTATTGCCGTTTGTAGCTTTAACTATTTGATCAAAACCGAGTGCTTGTTTTTCGAGAATTTCATAAAGACCCTTCGCTTCAGCCTGCATTTTGTAAAGAATTGCGTCAGCTTCCCCTCTTGCCAATCTTCTGTTTTCCTCTGCTTTAGCCTCAGCATCGATTTCTATTTTTCTCTTTTCGATTTCTGCTGTAACGATTTCGTTCGCCTCTTTAGTGGCTAATTCTTTTCTTGCTCTTGCATTCTCAGACTCAACTTCAGCAGCATATGCTTCCTCTAATGCCTTGGCTTGAGCAATTTTTTCTGCAGCAAATGCTCGTCTGGTAAATTCTGCTTCTTTTTCTCTTCTTATAGCATCTGATTCGGCAATAGTGATTTTAGCCTGATTTTCCCCATCTACAGCCAATGAATCAGCCTTAGCCAATTCAATCCTCTGCTGACGACTTGCTTCTGCCTCCCCTGAAACAGCCTGCGCATTAAGCGAAGCCACTTTAATCCTCTGATCAGTCTTAGCAGTTGATTCTCCAATAGCTCCTTCCCGTACTCTTTCAGCCACCCGCACTTTCGCTTCATTGATGGCATGCGCGGCAGCCTCCTGACCCAAAGCTTCAATATATCCTGATTCATCCTTGATGTCAGTCACATTCACGTTGATAAGCGTAAGTCCTATTTTCTTTAATTCCGAATCTACATTCATGGAAATATTAGTCAAAAATTTGTCTCTGTCAGCATTGATATCCTCAATATCCATCGTAGCTACCACTAATCTTAGTTGCCCGAATAAAATATCTTGTGTAATATCCCTTATTTCTGATAAGGTTTTGCCAAGTAATCTCTCGGCAGCATTTATCATAGTACCCTCTTGGTTGGAAACTGCAACCGTAAATCTGGATGGCACGTTAACCCGAATGTTTTGCTTGCTCAATGCATTTTTGAGATCGACATCAATAGAAATCGGCGTTAAATCCAAGTAAGCATAATCCTGAATCACAGGCCAAACAAAGGCAGCACCACCGGCTACACATTTTGCTGAACCACTGCCCGTCTTACCGTAAATGACCAATATTTTGTCAGAGGGACATCGTTTATAACGGGTGACAAACAATAGCAACATGATAATGAAAAGTCCAAAGAGACCTATTACGACTAAAGTAAGTATTTCACTCATAGAATTTTAATTTTTAAGATTAACATTTTTTATTTAATAACCTAGACAGGTTCCGTAGCTTCTACTAATAATAAATCATTCTCTATCACCTCAATTACTCTTACTTCACTGCCAAACGGCAAACTAGGTCCGTCGGTGATGGCATTTATTTCTCGAAGTGTCCCTCCTAGAATGATATGAATTTTGCCTTTGCCATTTCGCGCAGCCGGCACAGTCAAATAGACATTACCTCGCTGGAAAGTTAATTCCATTGGGTCAGCATTCCCAATTTCTGTCATTTGGTTGAATACCTTCAGCAAATAGGAAACCAGTAACATCGCTGAAATTCCGGATAGAAATGAAAACCCAAATAATGGAAATAAATCTTTCTCCTGATTCAGAAGTAAAACCCCTGTCCATCCGAAAAATGTAAAAAATGCCACCAGAGCTTTAGCTGAAAAGATGGGAAATCCACCGCCAACATCAGCACTGTCTATATCACTATCTGTATCGAAACCTAAAAGTCCAATAATAAAAAGAATGATAAAGAAAACTGTTGAAATGATAGAAATCCCCCAAAAGAACTTGTGCAGGGAATTTAATTCTCCCCACCAATCTGCAATGATTACTACACTCATAAAATCTATACTTTCATTCTTACCTATTATGATTAAAATTAGCAATTCTTTTTTGATTCCAATAGATTATTTCGACTAATCGATTGTTTTTTCGGTTGAATTCAGCAAAGTTTTGAAATTTTATAAATTTAAAGAAGAATTGTAATTTTTACATAAGTAGATTGCAAATTGATTTTGGGAAAATTTAATTTTATTGTTTAACTATAAAATTCATGTTATTAGCTAAATAACTTTTGAATATTTTAACATAGGGTTTATTTATTTTTAACTTTGTGCTCGAATAGAAATTTCGAGAGTTTTCATCTGAAATTTTCATTCGATATACCATTTAACTGAATTATTTTGGAACCTAACACAGAAATCAACTCAATGGTCAATGTAAAATTATTTACGGGTACGAGTTCAAAGTATCTGGCGGAGAAAATTGCTGATTATTATGGTCAGGCACTGGGGAAGCAGACTTTGTCTCGATTTAGTGACGGTGAAATGCAGCCCATTTTCAATGAATCAGTGCGGGGGGCTTACACTTTTTTCATTCAATCGACCTTCCCGTCTTCCGAGAACTTGATGGAGCTACTGTTGATGATCGATAGTGCGAAAAGAGCATCTGCGGGATATATCATCGCTGTAATTCCGTACTTCGGATATGCGCGTCAGGACAGAAAAGATAAGGCGAGAGTTCCGATTAGTGCCAAGCTTATTGCGAACATTTTGCAGGCAGCGGGAGCGAATAGAATTATGACAATGGATTTTCATGCGGATCAGATTCAGGGATTTTTCGATATTCCGGTGGATCACTTGAAAAGTGAAGCTATTTTTATTCCACATCTTGAGGGGATGGATATGAGTAATATGATTTTTGCTTCTCCGGACGTGGGAGGGGTAAAAAGAGCCAGAATTTATTCTAAATATTTCAATAGAGGCTTGGTAATCTGTGATAAATATCGAATTAAGGCCAATGAGGTGGCAGGAATGACAGTAATTGGTGATGTGGAAGGTGCGGATGTGATTATGGTTGATGATATCGTGGATACTGCCGGGACACTGTGCAAAGCCGCCAAAGCTTTGATGGAAAAAGGCGCTAAATCTGTGAGAGCCATGTGTACACACCCTGTATTGAGCGGTAAGGCTTATGAAAATATTGAAGAATCTGTCATTACAGAGTTGTTAGTGACGGATACTATCCCACTTAAGAAAGACTGTTCAAAAATCAAAGTTCTTTCCACGGCGAAATTGTTCGCAAGAGCAATTCGAAATACACATGAACACAGATCAATTTCTGCATTATTCGTTGAAGAATAATGATTTTTAAAAAAAGTAGATTAACAATTATACAAATAAAAATAAATACGCTATCTTTGCGTGCATTTTGAAATAAATGAACTGGATTTTTAAGATAAAAAGTTTTAATCTTATTGAAATCAGTTGGAAGATATAAGATAAATTACTGCCATTGGGCAATAATAAATTTTGGGAGACCATTATAATCAATTAAAATAGACAGATGAAACAGGAAGTTGTATCTCTTACCGCGAAATTAAGAGAAGGAAAAGGAAAGCAATTGGCTAAAGCACTTAGAAGATTAGGTGAAGTGCCATGTGTTATGTATGGTGGAAAAGAAGTTGTGCAATTTTCAGCTAAGGCTGCTGATTTCAAAGATTTAGTTTATACGCCGGAATTTAAATTGGCTGAAATTGATATCGATGGAACTGTTTCTAGATGTGTTATAAAAGAAATTCAATTTCACCCTGTAACTGAAGCTATCGTTCATGTTGACTTTCAAAAGTTGGTGGATGACGTTAGAGTGAAGGTTCAACTTCCATTGGTATTGGAAGGACTGCCTAAAGGTGTGAAGGATGGTGGTAAGCTTATCCAGAATGTGAGAAAAATTGAAGTTAAATCACTTCCTAAAAATTTAGTTTCTCAGCTTGTTGTTGACGTGTCTTCAATGGAGATGGGTCAATCTAGAAGAGTTAGAGATATTAGACTAGAAGAAGGAGCTGAAATCTTGACAAATGGTTCTGTGCCTGTTGCTTCTGTAATTGTACCTAGAGCATTGAGATCTAAAACTGCTAAATTAGCTGTAGCAGGGGAGGAAGATGAAGAAGAAGGATCAGAAGGTTAATCAGAATTCTGAAAAATAAAATATTAAAGGAGATGAATTGAGCTAATTCATCTCCTTTCTTGTTATGTTGACTTATGAAGAATTTAAGAGTTAGTTTGATCCAATTTGATCCCAAGTGGAATGCTGTTTCTGAAAACCTGCAATCCTTGGAAAAACTTTTTTCTGAATACGAAGGGAAAACTGATCTGGTCGTTTTACCGGAAATGTTCAGCACAGGCTTTAACATCAATCCAGATAGAAAATTAATAGAAGAACAGTCCAAAATTCCGGATTGGATGGAAAATGTTGCCCGATGGTCAGGCTTTGCTCTGTGTGGCAGCGTGGTCAGAGAAAGTGAAGGTAAACTGTACAATAACATGCTCATGTATAGTCCGGAGGGAGAAAAATTTGAGCATTACAAAAGGCATTTGTTCAGCTTTGGACGTGAAACGGAGGTTTTTAGTGCCGGCAGTGATAGAAGTGACTGGCTTTATAAAGGATGGCAAATAAGGCCTGCGATTTGTTATGATTTGCGATTTCCGGTATGGTTGAGGAATGATTCTGATTATGATGTATTACTTTTATGTGCAAACTGGCCGAAAGAAAGGATTCATCATTGGAAAATGTTATTACAAGCGAGAAGTATTGAGAATCTGTCTTATGTAATCGGTTGCAATAGAGTAGGGAAGGAGCCGAGTGGTTTGAATTATTCCGGGGAAAGCAATATCTTTAAATTTGATGGAAGTTCTTTGCTATCTCTCAAGGATGAAATGGCATCTAAAACTGTCAATCTAAGCATTGATGAGTTAAAAGCTTACAGAAATGAGTTTAAGTTTTTAGATGATAGAGATGAATTTTCTATCATAAAGAATAATACCGGTTTATGATGATAGATGGTCTTTTGGATAAATCATTTTTTATTAAAATAATTATTGTCTTTGTTCTTGCTATTGGAGTAATTTCATGCAATTCTGTAGACACCTTATTGGATACAGATGATTCTGTTTTTTTAAATTATGATCAAAGAACTGTTCTAGGTGCTGCTTTAGAGAAAGTGGGAAAGCGTTATAAAGCTGCGAGTACCGGCCCAAATGGATTTGATTGTAGTGGCTTAATGTATTACTCATTTGGTAAGGCAAATATTCAGATGGGTAGAACCTCAGGAAGTCAGGCTACGATGGGTTATTCTGTCAAAGTGGCGGAAGCGTTGCCGGGCGACCTGCTTGTATTTGCTGATAGAGGCAGAATAAATCATGTGGGGATGGTGTATCAAAATAAAAATGGACTTTTGAAAATGGTTCATTCCTCATCATCAAAAGGTGTTGTTATTGAGGAAGTTTTGCGGTCTAATTATTGGAAATCCAGACTTGTGGATGTCCGTAGAATATTAAATTAGGTATAATCCTTATCGTCGAAAGTAATTGGATACACTCTCATCATGCAACATCTCCTAATTTTCTGTGTTTAATAATTCTTCAAATTAATATGCCGGTTTTAAATTTAGAGAAGTGTTTAGATTTGACTACTTTTGGCATTCAATTTAAAATTTTGAAAAAATGAATTTAATTTTATTTGGACCTCCGGGCTCCGGAAAGGGAACTCAGGCTTCAATGTTGGTAGATAAATATAATCTTGTCCATATTTCTACAGGTGATTTGTTTCGTTACGAAATGGGAAATAATACACCTCTTGGCGTGAAAGCTAAATCATTTATGGCAAAAGGAGAGTTGGTACCTGATGAAATTACTATCGGAATGTTGGAGAATAAAGTGGTGGCTCATCCGGAAGCGAAAGGCTTTATTTTTGATGGTTTTCCCCGCACAATTGCCCAGTCAGCTGCATTGATTAATTTTTTAGCAACACAGAAAAGTGCAATTGATGCACTAATCTCCCTAAAGGTAGACAAAGAAGAAATTGTAAATAGGATTCTGGAAAGAGGCAAGACATCCGGAAGACCTGATGATAATGACAGAGATATCATTGAAAATCGTATACAGGTTTATGAAAATGAAACAAGACCTGTTTATGACTATTTTGCTGAGAGAGGTCTTTCTCATGAAATCAATGGAATTGGGAGTCTTGATGAAGTATTTGGAAGAATAACCAACATACTTGAGTCAAAAGTCGAGGAAAACAAATAAATATATTTCACATTGCTGAAATTTATTGAATACACCGCTATATTCTTCAATGTTATCTATCTCATTTTGGCAATAAGAATGAGTGTGTGGTGTTGGATTTTTGGAATTGTTGGAGTGCTACTTTCTTTTTATGTATATACGCATGATAGTATTAAATTATATTCCGACGCATCCTTGCAGGTAGTATATTTGGGTCTTTCAATATATGGTTGGATAAGTTGGAAAGAGAATAATAAAGAGGGTTCTCCATTTACAGTTCAAAGAATGTCGTGGTTAAATCATGTCGTTTTGATTTCTGTAGGGCTTGTATTTACATTCTTGTTGGGGGCTTTTTGGACTTATTTTGGGGCATCTTTACCATATTTAGATGCAGCGACGACTTCTTTTGCCATTCTAACGACTATTTTGGTGGTGAGAAAATATATTGAAAACTGGATTTATTGGATCGTGATTGACATGGTTTGCTCAATAATGTATTTTTATAAAGGTATCGAGGGATTTGGTTTTTTATTCATTTTATATACGTTCATGGCAATATGGGGATATCGGAATTGGCAAAGGAACTCGGTCATTATTTAGATCAAGTCTAAATAGATAATATATTTAAAATACGAAGTGCTGGGCTCAAAAAATAGGCTCAGGATTTTTATATTTGTGCCTAATTTTGTAATGATTATTACATTTTAATAACTATTAAATATAAACACTTTGAAAGCTGTTTTTAACAAAATATCATTAGTCGGTATCTTCCTCCTTGGAGCAGAGTTAATGTACGGACAATCAGGTGAAAGTAGTGGAAATGTTTTTTTAATTTCTATGGCAGTGGTTCTTGCGCTGTTATTATTATTTGCTTTTTTGTTTGTTTCTGATGGATTAATGCATGTTGAAGCAAAAAATGCGGGCATTGTAGCAGATGTTTCAGTTTGGCCGACGGCTGACGAGTTGAATATAAAGAGGCTTCCTAAGGAGGTAAGAGATCAGAAATATATTAAGCTTAAGAGAGGATTTGATATTCCACTTGCAGGTCAGGCGCAAGATATTATTGTTGAGAAAAGACCGAACACAGTAGCTATTCAGCCTACAAATTTTCTAGGTTTGGCACCAATACCAAAAGTGATGGTAGAAATAGGTGACAAAGTATTAGCGGGCGATGCACTTATGTTTGATAAAAGATTTCCGGGTATAAAATACTGTGCACCGGTTTCGGGTGAAGTTGTTGCAATTAATAGAGGAGATAAAAGAGCAATAGCTGAAGTAGTTATATTGGCGGATTCAGAAATGCAATATAAAATTCACCCCATTCCCAACATAGAAGAAACTGATAGAACCAATTTGGTAGCGTTTCTTAGCGAAAGTGGAATATGGCCTTTATTGAAGCAAAGACCATTCAATCAAATTCCTGATTTAAATGAGATTCCAAGAGATATTTTTATTTCAACTTTCGACTCAGCTCCTTTAGCAGCAGATTTGAAATTGATTGCTAAGGGGCAAGAGGAATTTATGCAAGCGGGTATTGATACACTCCGGAAACTAACAAGTGGGAAGGTTCATTTAGGTTTGGACGGGAAACACATTGATCCAAGCAATCCATTTATACATTTAAATAATGTTGTGAAGACCTGGTTCAAAGGTCCGCATCCTGCCGGAAATGTAGGAGTTCAGATTCACCACACAGCCCCAATCGGAAATACCAATACTGTTTGGACAATTGGAGTTCAGGAATTGATTATATTAGGTAAATTAATGAAAAATGGTGTTTATGATACCTCACGCACTATTGCTTTAGTAGGCTCTGAAGTTACCGAACCGAAATATATCAAAACTTATTTAGGTGCCAATATTGGAGATTTGGTAAAGGGGGAAATTAAATCTGATAATGTGAGAATAATTTCAGGAAACATCCTTACAGGGGAAAAGAAAAGTGAAAAGAATTATCTAAACGCATTTGATACCACCATTACGGTAATTCAAGAAGGGGATTATTACGAAATGTTCGGATGGTTATTGCCAATAAAGGCTAGACCAAGTGTTTCCGGCACATTCCCCACCTCATTTATACCGGGAATGACATTTGAAGGTGACACCAACACCCATGGTGAAAAACGGGCCTTTGTAATGACAGGTCAGTATGAAAAAGTACTTCCTATGGATATTCATGTACAGCCTTTGATGAAGTCAATCATGTCAGAAAATTATGAGAAAATGGAAGGCTTAGGGATTTTAGAATTAGTGGAGGAGGATGTTGCATTGTGTGAATTTACTTGCACATCCAAGCAACCACTTCAGAATATTTTGAGAAGCGGTCTTAACTTTATGCAATCTCAAGCTTAATATAACTCAATCAGCAAAGTAATAAAAAATAATGAGTAAACTAGTCGATAAGATTAAGAAATTTGAACCTAAGCACGGTACACTTGCGCATACGGTATATGATGGCTTTTTTACCTTTTTGTATACGCCCAATGCTACCACAGGTAAAGGAGAAGTTCATGTCAGAGATGGCATGGATCTAAAGAGAACCATGGTTCATGTGGTTTTAGCTTTACAGTTGTGTTACGTTTTCGGAACTTTCAATATTGGACAGCAGCACTTTGAAGCTATTGGAATGCATGTATCCTGGTTAGACGGCTTTCACTTGAAGTTGTTTTATGGACTTGTGCAGCTCTTGCCTATTTTTATAGTAGCTCACGTGGTGGGTTTAGGGATAGAATTTTATTATGCCTGGAGAAAAGGTCATGCTATTGAGGAAGGATTTCTGGTTTCAGGTGCTTTAATCCCATTGATTATGCCCCCGGATATTCCATTATGGATATTAGCTTTATCGGTGGCTTTTGCTGTGATAATAGGTAAGGAGGCATTTGGTGGGACAGGTATGAATATTTGGAATATTGCCTTGTTATCAAGGATGTTTGTATTCTTTGCTTATCCTACAACAATAGCAGGTGATCAGGTTTGGATTTCAGGTCTGGATTCAGCGGCGGTTGGAGCAGCAGTAGACTACAATTGGTTCCATCTCAGTGTTCTAAATCCGATATTTGAATATTTCAATTGGTCCTTATTTGATGCAACGGCCACTGTGGTAGATGGTTTTACCGGAGCTACCCCTATGGCTTTGGCCTATACGGGGGGCTGGAATGCAGTTTTGGAACATTATTCGACAGCGAGTATGTTATGGGGAGGTATTCCGGGATCAATAGGGGAGACAAGTAAGCCATTAATTATTGCAGGAGCGTTATTCCTGATAGTTGTAGGTGTGGCGAGCTGGCGAATTATGCTTTCCATGTTCATAGGAGCAGCTGTTACTGCGATTGGTTTTAACATGCTTGGTTTGACACCATTTATGGAAGTGCCTTGGATATATCAGTTTTATATGGGATCTTTTTTCTTTGCCATGGCGTTCATGGCAACTGATCCTGTAACAGCATCTGCGACCTCTTTGGGCAAGCTTATTTATGGATTTATGATAGGGGTACTGGGTATGATTATTAGAGTAATTAATCCGGCATATCCTGAAGGGTGGATGCTTGCGATTATCTTTATGAATACATTCGCACCACTAATTGATCATTATATATTAGATTCTAACATTTCAAAACGATTGAAACGTGCATAGTACAAAAGATGTAATTAAATTCGTCCTGGGGATGACGCTTATAGTAGCGCTCGTCTTGGCACTTCTTGCAACTGGATTAAAGGATATTCATTCGAAAAATGAAGCTTTATTCGTTAAAAGAGCTGTTTTGACTTCGGTCAACGATTTTCTTCCTAAGCCGGTCAATGAACTTTCCGATCAAGAGGTGGAGGCTATTTTTTCGGATAGAATTGAGCAGTCAGCGTTTAAAGCAGATGGATCCATGATAGAAGGAGAGGGAATTGTTTCTGCAGGTTATTCAAGCGGAACTCCTGAAGCAATCGATATGGGGAAGGAAAGGAAAAAGGAAGAAGGTGATAGATTGTATCCGCTTTTTGTTTATAATTCAGATTCGGAAAAATATTATATCGCTTCTGTCAGAGGTAGTGGACTTTGGGATGAAATCTGGGCTTTTGTTGCCTTAGGTTCAGATTTTAATACTATTGAGGGTATATCCTTTGATCACAAATCTGAAACACCCGGTTTGGGTGCAGAGATTAAAGATAATCCGGCCTTTGGAGAGAGATTCAAAGGAAAGAAATTATTTGATGAGTCCGGAGAATTTAAGGCAGTAAGGGTAGTTAAGGGTGGTGTAAAAGATCAGGATCATGAGGTGGATGGAATTTCAGGTGCGACTATAACCACAGATGGTGTAAGTGCTATGATGTACAATGGTATGCAAAAGTATTTACCTTATTTTGAGCAGACAAAAAATTAAAAAAACTATAAAATAATCTGTTATGGCAGAAACAATAATAGACGAAAAAGCGGCAGTCAAAGAGCCCTTATTCGGAAAAAAAGAGAGAAAATTAATTACAGATCCACTAAATGATGATAATCCAATTACCGTCCAGGTCTTGGGTATTTGTTCTGCTTTGGCTGTAACTACTTTGGTTTATCCTTCAGTGGTTATTTCGGTTGCAGTAATTTTTGTGGTTGCTTTCTCTAATCTAATTACATCATTACTTAGAAAGTCAATTCCAAAGCAAGTTAGGATGATTGTCCAACTAGTTATTATTGCTTTTTTAGTAACGGTGGTAGAGTTGGTATTAAAGGCATATAGCTTTATGGTTTATAAGCAATTATCAGTTTTTATTGGATTGATTATTACCAACTGTATAGTAATGGGTAGATTGGAGGCATTTGCCTTGGCCAATAAGCCTTGGAGATCTTTTCTGGATGGAATAGGAAATGCTTTAGGTTATGGGCTTATATTAATTATCGTTGGCGTGATTAGAGAAATTTTTGGGAAAGGTACTTTGTTCGCAGGAAGCGGTATTGAACTAAAAATAATAGGAGCAACTCCCGACTATTTAATTGATACTACATCAAGTTCATTATTTGGTTGGTATGCACCTAATAACTTGATGGTTTTACCGGCAGCAGCCCTATTTATTATTGGAATTTTAATATGGCTTCAAAGAACATGGAGACCTAAATTGATTGATATTTCTTAAGAAATTATTTTAAAAGAATCGAAATGGAGTTTATAAATATATTTATTAAGTCTGCTTTTATAGAGAATTTGATACTTTCCTATTTCTTGGGAATGTGTTCTTATCTGGCAGTTTCAAAATCAGTTAAAACCGCAGTAGGTTTGGGATTAGCTGTTATATTCGTTTTGGGTATTACGATGCCTGTGAATTGGTTAATAACTACCTATTTATTGTCAGAAAATGGTGTTTTTGGTACCGATTTGACCTTTTTAAGACTTATTTTATTCATTGCAGTGATTGCCTCAATGGTGCAGTTAGTTGAAATGGTAATCGAAAAGTTTTCTCCATCGCTCTACAACTCTTTGGGTATATTCCTTCCATTGATAACAGTAAACTGTGCTATCCTGGGAGGTTCATTATTCATGGTATCCAGAGAGTACACATTTTCGAATACAATTGCCTTCGGTTTAGGTGGTGGTTTTGGATGGTTTTTAGCCATAATTGCAATCGCAGCTATTCGTGAAAAAATTGAGTATTCTGCGGTTCCTGCTCCATTGAGAGGACTGGGAATGGCTTTCATTCTTACTGGTTTAATGGGAATGGCTTTTATGAGTTTGATGGGTATTGATCCAATGATATTTGCCGGAACAGCTCAATAAATAATTACAATTAAAGTTGATAAACTTTTAAATTATGATAATACTAATGGATTTTACTCCAATAATTTTTGCAGTCATAGTTTTCGTTGCACTTGTAATGGGACTTTCGATGATGCTAATCTATGCGCGAAAGAGATTATTACCGCAAGGAGATGTGACTATTATAATAAATGGTGATAAAGATAATCCTATCACAACTTCACCTGGAAGCTCATTGCTTAATGCTTTATCTGAGCATAATATATTTTTACCGTCTGCCTGTGGTGGAGGGGGAACCTGTGCCATGTGTGAGTGTAAGGTTTTAGAGGGAGGAGGAGATGTACTTCCCACAGAATTGAACCACTTGTCTAGAAGAGAAGTCGCTGAGAAAGAGCGTTTAGCTTGTCAGGTGAAGGTTCGGGAAAATATGGTTATCGAAATTGCTGATGAA
Source organism: uncultured Saprospiraceae bacterium (assembly GCA_937894165.1). Classification (GTDB taxonomy): domain Bacteria; phylum Bacteroidota; class Bacteroidia; order Chitinophagales; family Saprospiraceae; genus CALCSX01. The sequence goes on from CALCSX010000058.1 coordinate 42,584, forward strand.
ATTTTCGGTATCAAAAAGTGGGAGTGTACAGTTAAATCAAACTATAATGTTGCTTCATTTATAAAGGAATTTGTGGTTGAATTGCCCAAGGGTGAGGAGTTGGATTTTCTTCCCGGAGGTTATATTCAGATTGATGTACCTGTGGTTACAGTTGACTTCAAAACTATGGATATCACAGCCCATCCTTCTTATCATGAAACACCGGATAAATTTCAATCCGAATGGGATAATTTCAAATTATGGGACTTGAAAATGGTAAATGATGAACCTCAGTTCAGAGCTTACTCTATGGCAAATCACCCTGCTGAAGGAAATATTGTTAAATTAAATATCAGAATCGCTACACCACCATGGGATAGAGTTGCTAACAACTGGATGAATGTAAATCCGGGAGTTTGTTCTTCCTATGTTTTCGGCTTGAAGGAGGGTGATAAATGTGTAGTTTCAGGACCATATGGTGAATTTTTTATCAAACCTACAAAGAAGGAAATGGTATATATCGGAGGTGGTGCGGGAATGGCACCATTGAGATCACATATTTTCCATATGTTCCATACAGAGAAAATGACAGATAGAAAAGTTTCATTTTGGTACGGGGGAAGAACGAAGAGGGAGTTGTTTTACCTCGATGAGTTTAGAGAAATCGAAAAGAATTTCCCTAATTTTAAATTCTTTGTATCGCTAGATAATCCTCTTCCGGAAGACAATTGGAAGGAGAAAAAATCAATTGATGACGAAGGTGACGGTTTTAAAGGTTTCATTATGCCGGTATGTGTTGAACAATACCTGAGCAAGCATCCGGAACCGGAAGAAGTGGAATATTATTTCTGCGGTCCGCCTATGATGAATGCTTCGGTTATTAAAGCATTGGACGATCTTGGTGTTCCTGATGAGAATATCAGTTTCGATGATTTCGGAGGATAGATAAATTTTAAAGAAAAGAGCTTTCATTATTGGAGGCTCTTTTCTTTTTCATTAATTTTTGTATAACTTTAATCGTTATTTATAATGCTCACATAACGAGTTGAATATAGTTAAAATAAATAAATATCTATTTTTATTTAATTTATTGATGGCTCAGATCAAGGATCTTTCCTATATTCGTGCTTACAATTGTCAGCTTGGCAATTCCTACCAACCGCAGAATAGTAATGTAAATAGCCTCAATATTCCTTGAAGCGTTAAATTTCTGTATCATGTTAAATTCTAAAAGATATTTAGTTACTTCGGCTCTGCCTTATGCTAACGGTCCATTGCACATCGGTCATCTTTCCGGTGCTTATTTGAATGCCGATATCTATGTAAGATATCTTCGTTTGATGGGCAAGGATGTCGTATTTATTTGTGGTTCAGATGAACATGGCGCTGCGATTACCATGCGAGCAAGAAAAGAAGGAATTACACCGCGTGAAATAATCGATAAATATCACAGCCAATTTGAAGATACTTTCAAAAGAATTGGAATTTCCTTCGATGAGTATTTTAGGACTTCCGATCCTCTTCATCATAAGACATCCTCTGATTTTTTCCTACATTTATACAAAACGGGCCAATTTGAAGAGCAGACTTCATCACAATACTACGATGTTGAAGCCAATCAATTCCTGGCTGACAGATATATTATCGGAACCTGTCCTAAATGTAATTATTCTGAGGCGTACGGAGATCAGTGCGAAAAATGTGGCAGCACCTTAAGTCCAGACGAATTAATCAATCCCAGATCAGCACTAAGTGGTACTGTCCCTGAATTAAGAGAAACATCACATTGGTTTTTACCTCTGGATAAACATGAAGCCTGGCTCAAAGAATATATTGAGAAAGGACAAATTGACAATACATCTCATCATGATCCCAAGGATTGGAAACCTCACGTGATTGGCCAATGTAAATCATGGTTGGACAGCGGTTTGCAGCCTCGCGCGATGACCAGGGATCTAGATTGGGGTGTTGATGTACCTAGCGAAATACCGGGCTCTGAAGGTAAAAAATTATATGTTTGGTTGGATGCACCAATAGGTTACATCTCCGCAACCAAAAATTGGGCATCTAAGAACAATGCAAAATGGGAGGATTATTGGCAGAATGACGATTCCTCCCTAATCCATTTTATCGGAAAGGATAATATTGTTTTCCATTGCTTGATTTTTCCTGCGCTCTTGAAGGCACATGGGGAGTATTCTCTACCAATCAATGTACCGGCCAATCAATTTATGAATCTTGAAGGTCGAAAAATATCAACTTCTAAAGGTTGGGCTATTTGGGTACATGAATATTTGGATGAATTTGAAGGAAAAGAGGATGTATTGAGATATGCTATGATCAAAAATATGCCAGAAACGAGAGATAGTGAGTTCACTTGGAAAGGTTTTCAAGACTTTAACAATAATGAATTAGTTAATAATCTTGCTAATTTCGTGAACAGAGTGGTAGTTCTTACCAATAAATTTTACGGAGGCATAGTCCCGGCTTTTGACGAGGATGCATCTTTTGTCAGCAATAGAGGTGAAAATGATATGCCGGGCTTTCATGATTCGGAGTTACTGGATTTGTATGATAAGATTTCAGAGATGACCGAGCATCTGAATAATTTTGAATTCCGTGAAGGCCTGAAAACTGTAATGGAAATCTCCTCCATGGGCAACCAGATTCTTCAATTCAACGAACCTTGGAAGCTTATTAAGGAAGATCCTGATACTGTAAAAGCTATTATTAATATCAGCTTGCAATATGTCACAGCTATAAGTATAGTTATCAAACCGTTTTTGCCATTTACGAGTGATAAGATTCGTGGAATGTTGAATCTTGAGCCAACAAATGACAATAATGATATGGTTGATATAATGGATAAGTTGGCGGAGGGTTTTGCAATATTGGAATCAGAGCATCAAATAGCTGAACCGAGCCATTTATTTGATCGAATCGATGATGAGACAATACAAAAACAAATCGATAAACTAATGGAAAGCGAAAAGAGTCAGGTAAATATGGAATTGGCTGTAGCGCCGGTAAGTGCACCTATGAAAGATTCTATTGATTTCACGCAATTTGCATCTATTGATTTGAGGGTAGGGGAGATCATCAAAGCCCAAAAGGTTAAGAAAGCTGACAAATTACTGGAGTTGGAAGTTGATATGGGCTTCGAAACCCGGACAATTGTTTCCGGGATAGCAGAATTTTTTAATTCAGAGGATATAATTGGCCAGAAAGTAGTCGTTGTAACTAATCTTGAACCAAGAAAATTGAAGGGTATTGAGTCAAAAGGAATGATTTTAATGGCTCAAAGTGCAGATGGCAAGCTGGATTTTGTTCAACCTGCAGGGAGTACTGAGAATGGTGCAGTAGTTAGTTAAAATTTTGAATAGAGAGAATTACTTGGTGAAGGCTAACAAAACATGTAGAAACTGATGAATTTTAAAAACCGATTTAATCTATTTCTTATAAGTGGTATACTCATCACTATTGTGCCATTGATTTTCATGTTTAAATTGGAATTTTGGGGACATTTACCTTTAATATTCTTCATAGGAATTTCTATCATTCTTGGATGTTTCCTATTTAAATTCTTGGACAGGTTTAAGAATGGCAAGAAGATATTTCAATATTCAATTTTGTCGGGAATTCTTCTTGGTTTTTCTTTTCCACCCATGATTTCTACTATTTTTATATTTTTAGGATTCGTTCCAATATTATTTCTAGAAAAAATTGTCCGTGAGAATCACATAGATCGCAGTCGAAAAATTATTTTCTGCTCCACTTACTTGTCTTTTTTTATTTGGAATTCACTATCCACTTTTTGGGTGACCAATACGGCTTTTGTGGCAGGAATATTTGCCATCGGGGCCAATAGTTTTTTAATGACATTGCCTATTTTACTTTACCATTGGATAGCGAAGAGAATGCAAGCCAAATGGTACCTTATTGCCTTTTTGACTTCCTGGATGACCTTCGAATTTCTGCATTACAGATGGGAAGTTACTTGGCCTTGGTTGACATTAGGAAATGCATTATCAGAATGGCCTATGCTCGTGCAATGGTATGAATATACCGGAGTTTTGGGAGGCACATTTTGGATTTTGCTGGTTAATTTATTGATATTTAACCTGATCTTGTATTATCAGAATTCGAACGTCCTATCCCGACAAAAAGCTGGGCAAATAGCGGCGGTTGGCTTATTACCTGTAATCATTTCAATTATTATATTTTTCACCTACAAACCGTCTACTGAAACATCGAATGTAACCATCATCCAACCAAATTACGACCCTCATTATATTAAATTTGCCATTACGCAATCTCAGGTTTTAAATGAAGTGTCGGATTTATGTGAGGCAAATGTAGATGTTGATACCGATTATTTAATACTTCCTGAAACCGTATTTGAGAATGTAAATGTAGCAGATTTGACCGGGGATAAGTTTGTAAGACGGTTTCGGAATGATTTTGGAGAATTTTCTAAGCTAAAGGTGATTTCAGGGATCTCAGGATATCAGCTTTTCAAAGTAGGAGAGGGAGATATTGTACCCAAGACTTACAGAGAATTGAATAATACTGTTGAAGGAAACAATTATTACGAAATCTACAATGCGGCAGTTGAGTTTGGCATGAAAGAAGGGAATGAAAATTACTACAAGAAGTCAATTTTTGTTCCAGGGGCAGAGATTTTCCCTTATTCCAACGTATTATTTTTTCTTTCGCCTTTAATAAAAAAGCTAGGCGGCTCTGTACAGGGCTTTGCCGGACAGAATGAGAGGACGATTTTTTCGAGTGGAGAGGGGAAGCTGGCACCGATTATATGCTACGAATCTGTTTTTGGAGAGTTTACAAGCAATTTTGTGAAAAATGGAGCGAATGGCCTGGTAATTATGACCAATGATGGCTGGTGGGACAACACTGCCGGTCATAAGCAACATTTAAGGTATGCCATGCTACGGGCTATTGAGACGAGGAAGGGCATTGCGCGAGCTGCCAATACAGGAATTAGCGCAATTTTGAATTCAAAAGGTCAAGTTACGGATCAGTTGGAATACAACGTCAAAGGTGCATTGGTCGGAGAATTGGAATTGAATAATACCAGAACTTTCTATTCGATATATGGGGATATAATCGGTAGATTAAGTCTCTATTTATTGCTCCTTATAGTTAGTTTTTCCTTGATAGAAGTTTATAAGAAAAAGCTTAATAATACAAAAACGAAGATCTCACAAAATCGAGCCTAATCATTGTAAAGTGTCCCGCAAAGCTGAGGCTTTTGTTATGAAAACAATAACTTTTTTAATATCCATCAAACCCTGAATAATATTGCTAAAATATTGAACCATTGAGGCATTAAGGGACATAAAGGTTATCATTAAGTACTTTAATTCCACCGCCACTTAATTTACCTAAAAATTTAACCTATTGCTGGCGCAAGTTTTCAAATGTGCCTCCGTTGCTTCGTCCAATGCTTGCGCAAGTTTATAAATGTGTCCACCTTGCTTCGTATATTATTAAAAATTTCCTTTAACCACTACATCGAGAGTTAGGCATTAATATTTTTCTTGTAGAGACGTTTATCTCATCTTTGGTCGGGTCCGTTTCCCTGATCTATTCATCGTCTGAGCGCTCATCCCTTGGCGTTGCGCAGCTTGAACCATACCTCGTTGCTTGATCGCCTTTTCGAACTCTTTGATCTGATTTTTTATTTGAGGTTCAGTTACTTTAAATTTCTTCAGGTTGTTAAAAAGTAAAGTTGCTTTCTGCCAATTCCCTTTTTGCGCCGCAATGCTGGATAATTGAAGGTAAATCATTGCCTTCTCATTGTCTGACTGCATGCCCAGCTTATTCGCCTTCTCAAAATGTATTTCTGCCTTGTTAAAATCCTGAGCTTGACCTGCTATTGTTCCCTTGAGCATCTCTAAATAAGCTTTATTCGGCTTCAATAGCAATGCCGGAAAAATAGTTAAATCTAATCTCTTTTGTGCGCCTTGAAAATCCCCGGTCTGCATCATGGTGGCTGCGGATTGTATGGTTCCCATTAGAAAATAACCCACCAAAAGTATCACTCCTACCAAAACAAACGGAAAACCATACCAAAAGCCCCAAAAGCTCCACATAAATATGCCGCCCGCCAGTGTTACTAATACGATTCCAAGTCTTAGATATATATTTATTAAAAACATAGTTTTATTTTTTTGCAAAGGTACAAAGATTTAACTCTACTTAGGGAAACACGGGGGGCAATTTGTATAAGAAATTTTATCATTTAACTTCTACACAAATATATTATCTCCATCTCCAAAATCTATTTTTAGTTCTTCGTTTATAGTGTTCATCAATGATTTGTGAGCAAAAACCTCTTGATTTTGCTTTTTGGAATAAACGAACGGATGGTGAAACTTCTGCATTTCCATATTGAGTTTTTTGTCCCAGACAGTCAGGGATTTTATTTGATGTTTTTCGGTTAAGTAAAGGAGTGCATGGATAAGCAAATGTGTTTGATCAGCTCCAAAATGAGAATAGGTAAGTTTCAAATCTGCATTTTTTATTATTGGCCAAAGAAATGCGGAGGAGGGAGAATCACGTTCACCTACCACGAGTGGTTTTGAAAAAAAATCTTCACTCCAGCAGCTAAATGGGTAGCGTTCAGCATCTTTTTTTGCCTCAGTGCTTTGATTTGCCCACGGATAATTGTTTATCCAATCAAAATCGGCTTTTAACTTACGAAAACTATTTTTATCTCTTTTTTGTATAAATCCATCGAGTTGATTTAGATTTGCCGGATTTAAAGTGATTGAATTGCTACTTTTTATTCCTTTTCTTAAATACAAAGAATGGCGTACTTTAAGTAATGGTAATATTAAACCTGAAAAAATCCGTAATTTCTTCAGAATGGGCAATTTGGTGTATAATTTTTCCAATACTCCAGCCGCTGTATAATACCTGATTCCGGAGAATTTTGCAATAGACATAAAGGCTCCGGTTTTATCATAAAGATTTTTTGATTGTGGAGCATAGTTGGTGTATAAAAGTTTACCTTGCCATTGTCTTGAAACTTCAGTTAATAATTGTGTAGAAAGCCCTTTTCTTCTATGGCTTGGATTGACCCAGCTGCCACTTAGCCAGACGAATTTAATTTGATGACCATTTTGAAGATGTAGGGTGTCAGGTAAAACAGTTCTGAAAGCAATCGGTTGATTCCCCTCCATCATCATAAAGACAAGCGGATCATTTTCTTGGGCATGAGGATTGTGGATGTAGGATATTGCCCTCAATTTTGATAATGGAATGAAACTGTATTGAGCAAAAGCATCTGAGTTTACCCATTCCATTATCTCTGATTTTCGAATTATTTGAATATGCGGGTTACTCAAGATCTGTTAGTTTATATTATTTTATTTCTGCAGGCTAAAATAGGGTTCATTTACTACACCAAAACCTTTAAAAAAATCTGCAATTCCCGGAATATCGGAACCTTCAAAGTCGAGAATGCAGTCTTTTTCGGCTTCCTGCCTTATGATTTGATCAATTAGATAGTGGTTTGCCCCGATTTTCCCTCCTTCCTCTGTTTTTACTGAAAAAAGATATACCAATCGATTTTTACTTTTCATCATAAAAGCAATAGCGACTATTTTCTCTTTCCTTTTTACTACTGAAAAGTATCCTTTTTCTTTATTTAGAGCGGATTTTATTATCCTGCCCATTCTTTGCGTCCATCTTTTTTGTCTATAAAAACGAAGCTGTTTCTTTTTGATTTCTAAAAAAGTTAAGCAAGTATTTTCGTCTGTGGCAATACTATACTCAAGATCCCTATTTCTTGCTTTTTTAAGGTTTTTTCTGACACTGTTTGAATAACCTTTTATAATTTGGTCGTATTCTGATGTCAGAGGCAAAATATAGTTATTCCTTTCTTTGAAATTGAAATTGTTTTCTTCTAATAGCTGTTTGCTCATACTATTGAATTGATAGGTATGAGGCTTTAAAGAAATAAAAAGGTCAATGATTTTTTTTGTTGGTGTAGTAGCGAGATCTGATTCACCATATATTCCCAATTGTTGACAGAACATTGGTTGCATAATTCTTTTTCGAAAGAAGAATCGGTAGTTACGAGAATAAGGTAAGGGCATCACCAAATTGTAATCATCAGAAACTATTGCTGCCCAATTATCCCCAAGTAGTGTGTCCAAATACCAGGATTCTGCATATAAGGTATTGACATTGCTTTTTAACACTGCCTTGTCGTAGTCTTCTATATTCAAATCCTTACGGATAATGAGTTTTGCCATGATAACGCTAAAATAACAGAATTTTTTAAAGCAGTTGGAATTATTGTTGATTGAAATTGTCGAAAGTTGAACTTAGAATTATTCACCTCCTTCCAATCAACATCATATTGTATTTAGTCAACATTTTCTCGCTCTCCGGAAATAAATCTCTAAAGACATTCTCATAAAAGTCGATAGTGTTGTCTTTATCGTTCTTGTTAAGATACAATTTGTTGAATATCAATGTGCCACCCGAATGGAGACAATCTTTTACTCTCTGAAGGAACTCCTTGGTCTGAAACTCTTCAGGCACTGTCCTGCCCACAAAAATATCTACACAGATTAAATCAAATTTGTCCTTGCAATCCTCCATAAAATCGTAAGCATCATCCGCATATATTTCATATTCATTCTCCAATCGAGGTAGACTGTAGTATTCCGCCAACTCAATGATGGCATCATCATTTTCTACCAACACAAAATCTGCTTTGGATCTAAATCTTTTCTCTAACATAAAAGGAATGCTCCCCAGGCCCATGCCCAAGACTAATACTTTGTTCCATTTTCCGATTTCTGCTTCACCCAGATGCTTGAATGTTTCGTAAAAGTTGGAGTATAAATCATCCCACGAATAAATAGCCTCCTCGGTGGTCAATAAGAGACGACCTTTACTTAAAACGACATAAACTTCCCCATTGGTAATGGAATTTTCGGAATCGAGGACGATATCCTTCAAGTAACTCAACCAAATTTTCCACTTTGGAAGAGTAAGATGTTTCATCGATCCCAATTCCTGTTCATTTTGCTTGATTCGAAAATCTCTAGAAATATCTTTTCATCCTCTTGATCGAAGTCCTTACCTCTTCTTTGATATACTTTTTTGGCTGTTTCAATTGCTTTTCCTACTTGGTAAGTACTAATGCCCTGACTGCCTCCCCAGGAGAATGACGGAATAAAATTTCGAGGAAACCCCGAGCCGAAAATATTGGCACTTACGCCTACTACTGTTCCGGTGTTGAACATGGTATTGATTGCGGATTTAGAATGATCTCCCATAAATAAACCCAGAAATTGATGCCCGGTCTTTATAAAACTTTGTTTTTTGTAGGACCAAAGCTTTACCTCCTCGTAATTATTTTTCAAGTTGGAATTGTTGGTATCGGCACCCAGATTACACCATTCGCCCAGGACAGAATTGCCAAGATAACCCTCGTGACCTTTGTTGCTGTTCCCGAAAATTATGCTGCTTTGAATTTCCCCGGCTATCTTACAGTTATCTCCGACAGCCACATTTTTATAAATTTTTGCCCCCATTTTTACCAAGGAATGTTCGCCTAGAATAAAAGGACCTTTAATCATCGCCCCGTCCATAATTTCAGAATGAGCCCCAATGCTTACAGGCCCGGCTGTGGTATCAATGTAGCAGTGACCAATGGTGATATCTTCACCCACCCAAATAGGATGATTCCCTGTATATTTTACTTTTGGAGAAGTGGAAATGTCAGTTTTTCCGAGCTTCAGCAATTCAATATCCCTTAACATTTCAGTCTCAAGGAGCGTCTGAAAATCATGCAGGTTATTTAATTGAGTAATGGGCTGGTCAATCGTCTTCCAATTGATTTTACCTTTAACATCCTCAATTGATTTTACTGCTTGCTCAGATTTGAAAAGCATTATTTCATTATTATAAGTATAACCAGTGCCGGTTTCAATATTTTCAAGTAAGGAGATCAGCGTGGCGTCAGGCAAAATATTTCCTGCGATAAAAATCGAATTGGCTTCCTGAACTGTATCAAATTTTGACGCTAGATAATCCTGACTTAAAAAACTAAAAGTGTAGCCTGTCTCGCGGGCCCATTTTTCAGCAATACTAAGATAGCCGGGTCTTAAGTCTGCAATGGGTCGGGTATAGGTGAAAGGGAGGAGTGAATCCCGCAATTCGTTATCGAAAAAAACTAGATTATTCATTTAGGCTGTATTTAGATCACTATCCAAAATAGGAGAAATTAGGATCGGATTTACAAAAATAAAAAAAGCCCCTGACAAAATGTAGGAGCTTTCTATTCTATTTTTTTTAGCGAAATTATTCTTGGTCTTTCTTTGCGAAACGACTAGCACCAAATCTCTTATTAAATTTATCGATTCTACCTGCTGTATCGACAAATTTCATTTTGCCGGTAAAGAATGGGTGTGAGAAAGCTGAAATCTCCATTTTCACTAATGGGTACTCATTACCATCTTCCCAAACCACTGTTTCACTGCTAGGAGCACATGATTTTGTCAAAAATGATTCATCAACAGATATATCTCTAAATACAACTGTTCTATAATTTGACGGGTGGATATCTTTTTTCATCGCTATTTATTTTCCTGTTCTTAATTCGAAGCGCAAATATACGGATATTTAATTTTAATCCAAAGAATTCTGTAAAAAATACAAAAAAAACACATTTGAGAGTTAGCGATTTGAATTTCTGGGTATTTTTTCTGGTTTTAAAGTATTCCAGGTGTTACTTATTTTCAAAACAAAGGGTGGTTTTTTTGCCTTCGGTAATTTGTATCCAAAATCTTATGCCGAGATATTTGTAAGGCACTCTAGGATTGAGAATACTTTTAGTTTTATTGCCTACGGCAATACTATTTTTTTACGCAAAGGTTATATGTTTGCATTAAAGGGCATAAGCTAAAAAATATTTATTTTTAATGATCTGTAAATCATATAAAAT
>CALCSX010000059.1 GCA_937894165.1 uncultured Saprospiraceae bacterium
CGCAGTTGAAACCGACAATTAACCATTAACAATTAACAATTAACAATTAACAATTAACAATTATCAAAGCCTATATCGTATCGGATTCGCCGCCCCTTGCTTCTTAAACCCTGCCACAGATTTATTCAAATATTTATCTCGAATATCCGGAGCAGCAATACGGCCATTAAAGCCCCAACGATTTTTTCGTTTATTGGTGGGAGTATCGACTGCATACCAGTCCTCAATCTCAAAAACTTCGATTATAATTCCGGTATATTCCGCCAAAGCAAAATGAGTCGTTTTCCTTCTCTTCTCTCCTATCACCCATGCCTGCTTCGTCGCTTCGTAAATATCTTGACCGGAAATTCCACGGGAATATCTCTTGTTGATATTGATAATGATGACGACGTCAGTAAGCTCTGTCAAAGGCGGCGCATTGTGCAACCTGATGACTTCATCCGATGTCATCAAACCCTTGCCGTAAGAATGATGGCCGAGAACTGCATTAGAAAACTCAAAACCAAATCTATTTCCAAAATCGATCAAAGAAGCCTCAATCTCAAATGCCTCTTTCTCTGTCAAGCCATGTCTAATAATCAAATGCTCCACTTCTCTCCCACCGGCAATGATATCTCGTATCTTATCCAGCTTCAAATTAGAGAAATCACCCTCCACAGCACATTTCAGATGGTTGAAAACACGATTTCCGTAGCCTTTTCCGATATAAAAGGGCATGTTGTCCACCGGATTGATGAGAGCGTAGACGTAGAATTTGAGTTTTTCGGTGGTTAGGTGGTCGAACATAGGGAGGGTATTTAAAATTTTGCATATTTTGAAAGTAGCGCAATATCCTGAATAAGTTTTTCAAATGATTCTTGTGTCCAGTATCTTGGGTGAATGTATCCATGTGCTACACTGTTCCGATTATTCCCTTCATCAGTACTTTTAGAATTTATATAATACATTTTAATCTTCTCTAAAAGTGCGATATATTCAAGATTTTTTGAATTTTCTTTAATTGCCAGTTTAATAAGATTTATTCCGACTTGTCTCGTTGATTTAGGTTTTCTGTTTTTATCAAAAATTTCTCGACCATATTCACTAGTGGTAGATCTAATAACCTCTTCTAAATAAGTATAAACAAAAGGAGATAATACTGAATAAGATTTTGGAAATTTTTCATATATTTTTTGAACTATGATTAAATCAGGAGCCCAGTTCCACGCATGGGAATATAAAATAATTTCTTCAAAATATTTTTGAATATTCATAAAGTAATAATCTGACAGTGATTTTCAATTACTGATATCCTCTCCAATGTTCTTCAATCTTCCATAGGGAAATATTATTATCATTAGGATCTATATCCACAGCCGCTTTGAAGTTCAATATTAATAATTCATATTGATCGGAATTCAATTTTGACCATCTGATTTGATTCAAATACCTCCATCTCTTTTTGTCGAACAGATATAAACTTTTAAGGATTAAGCTATCAATGGGTGGGTGAACTGCTTTAACTTTTGGGACATCATGATATCCTCCGATTACAAATAGTGTTTTCAAATATACATTAATAAGTTTTGCAGCAACCCCATGTGTTAAATTCAAATGATTAACACTTGCTATTTTGATTATTTCTTCTCTCCAATTTTTATGTTCATTGTCAAAATCCTCAGGTTCTGGTAATGATGAAACTTCAAGAATATTATTTAAACTAGATTGTTCTAGTATAGATTTACCAATTTCAACTGAAAACCTACAACCTTTTACACTAGCTGCTCTGCTAGCTGTCCAAACTGCAAATCTTTTTCTGTGTTCATTTATTTCATACATAATCATTATTTCTCATTCATCCTCTTATACACCTTCTTCATCATAAATTCCTTCACAAAATCTCCAAAAACTTGATCCTCCAATATCTTCTCGAAAATATCTTTGTTCTGATCCATACGTCCAATTAACTTATCGATGAATTTGTCATTGAAAGCAAATTTGAAGGTGTCAATTTGATTGACACGGGCTTGTGTCTGCAAGGTTTCATCTTCCATGAGTTCTGCTTCGATCTGGTCAAAGAATAACTTGTCTGCCTCATCGAATTCAGTTCCAAATCTGTCGTTTATAAAATTTATAATTTCAGAGAGTAAAGCCTCGTCTTCCTTGTCTTTCGTTAATCCGGCATCGGAAGTGCCACTCAATTCTCCGATTTCTCCTTTTATTAAATCTATCGACCCTTCCTTTATCTTTTCAAGTCTGTAATATTCCAAAGCTACTTCATCATCTAAGTGCAAAGCCTCTGAAAGTTCTCGTTTGGGCAGTCTGGTTTGTAATAATTTGGCATAGGCATAGAATTTTTCAAATTCTACATCTATAAAAGGCATAATTTGAGATAAAAAGGCATACAAATTGGTCCAAGTACGCAAGCCTTTCTTAAATTCATCACGTTTTTCTTCTTCAGGAATCTCTCTAAAGCGATCAACTGCCGGATCCGTGTAAGCATACAATAATCTTTGATGTTTTGGGTTATTTAACTTAGTTGCCGGATCAAAATATACATTCGCGAATGCTTGAATTTCTCGTTCCCAATATATTTGTTCTTTATCCAATTTGGCTTTTAAATCATATAAATGATTTATGTCAGTCTCATCCTTGACAGTAGTAAATTCATAATATGGCTGGAACGAACTTAAAATCGTTTCTCTGTCATTGGCAAAATCTAGTATAAATGTATTCTCTTTCCCGGGACAAGTTCGGTTCAATCGTGATAAAGTCTGAACAGCCTTAACACCCGAAAGCTTTTTATCAACATACATCGTATGGAGTAAAGGCTGATCAAATCCGGTTTGATATTTATCGGCTACAATCAAAATTTTGTATTCATCTCTATCAAAGATTGTGGGCAACTCTTTTTCACTAAATCCGGTCATTTCAGGTTCAGAAATGCCTTCCGGAGTATTATCATCTATGATTTTACCTGAAAAGGCCACTAAAATCTTGATTTCATTCTGATAACCTCTAGATTTTATATATTTTGCTACCTCTTCATAGTACCTTTTGGCATGTAATCTAGAGCCGCAGACTAACATTGCCTTGGCTTTACCTCCAATTTTCTTCGCTACAATATTTCTGAAATGCTCAATGATTATTTCAGTTTTCTGAGAAAGATTATGTGGATGAAGTGCAACATATTTTCCGATGGCTTTGGACGCTTTCTTTTTATTTAGATGTGGATCGTCCTGTATAGCCTTCGTTAATTTATAATAAAGTTCATAGGTGGTATAATTCTGTAACACATCAAGAATAAATCCTTCTTCGATGGCCTGTCTCATAGAATATAGATGGAATGGCTCCGGCTTTCCGTTTTTATCTTTGTCTCCGAAAACTTGCAATGTTTTATATTTCGGTGTTGCAGTAAAAGCAAAGAAGGAAATATTAGGTTGCTGTCCACGTGTGAAGGCAGAACGTTCTACCTGCTCTCTTATAAAATCATCACCTGTGTAGTCCTCTTCTAAATCATTTTGGATAGCATCTTCTAAAGACTTAGATGCCAATACCTCTTTTAACTTTTTACTTGCTTCGCCACCTTGTGAGCTATGTGCTTCGTCTATTATTACTGCATATTTGCGATCCGGCAAGTCCCCTACTTTATCGATTATAAATGGAAATTTCTGAAGTGTAGTAATTATTATATTGGTGCCGTAACCCAAAGCAGCGGCGAGTTGATTACTGTCTTTATCTATTTTCTGAACTACACCGGTTTTATGTTCAAACTGATAAATTGTATTCTGTAATTGTTGATCCAGAACTTTTCGATCTGTTATCACAATAACAGTGTCGAAAATTCTTTCATTAGATTCATTGTGTAAGCTTGACAATCGATAAGCCAACCATGCTATGGAATTACTTTTTCCGGAACCGGCGGAGTGCTGGATTAAATAATTTTTGCCCGGACCCACTTCCAGAACTTTTTCACCTATCTTTCTAACAGCATCCAATTGATGATATCTCGGAAAGATTAATTTCTCTTTTTTGTAGATTTTTCCATCTGATTCAAATTCTTCAGATTGTAAATGCACAAATCGTTGAATTATTTCTAACCATGAATCCTTTTGTAGGATATTTTCCCAAAAATAAGCTGTTCTATATCCATCGGGATTAATTGGATTCCCCTTCCCGTTATTGCTTCCTTGATTGAATGGCAGCCAATATGTCCTGCTACCATCCAATTTTGTACACATAAATACTTCGTCTTGATCAACTGCAAAGTGCACCAAAGCTCTTTTTTTGAAGGCAAAGAGAATTTCTCTATTATCTCGAGTGCTGCTGTATTGTTTTAGCGCATTGCCAACATTCTGACCTGTAAATTGATTTTTCAATTCTAATGTTGCAACCGGGATTCCGTTAAGAGAAAGTAAAACATCAACAGAATTTTTGACTTTATTGCTGTAATAAACCTGCCGATAAACCTTCAGATTATTCTTATTATAAAGTTCAATCGCATCAGGGTTTAAACCGGAAGCAGGCTGGAAATAAGCCATTTGAAAACGAACACCATAATCAACGAATCCATTTCTCAGCACATCCAAACTACCTCTTAAATCTAATTCCTTATACAGTCGTTGTAAAACACGATATTCTGTATCGATGCCATGGATTGCAGCTATTTTATCCCATCTTAAAGGTTGTGATTCCTTAAGGAAATCAATAAGTTCTTCAGGAAAAAATCCCAGTTCAGGGTTGTAATCGGATGCATTACCTTCTGTATAGCTTCCATAAGCTACAAGAGATTGTACTAAAGCCGATTCAAATGTATTTTCGGTTGTAATGCTCATATTGAATAAAATTTATCCTCCGTCCAATTCTGCGGATTGTCGATGATATAATCTGAAATACGTTGGTAATCCGAGTCATTTTGTATAATGTGGTCGTGAAATCTTGATTGCCAGCCATTCTCAAATTCCAATCGATTGGCGTGTTTGGTCACAGCAGATTTGTATGATCCGATAATTGATGAAACCGTGTTTTTTCCAATATTTTGGAAACGGTTTTGTCCAATTGTCGATTCTAAAGGGATTTGTTCAGGGGATTGTTGATTAATAGGTTTGTCCAAAATCAATATCCCATGAATATGGTTGGGCATAATCACAAAATCACCCAATTCAACAAATTGTGCATGGTGAGGTATTTCGTGCCACAAAATGTTGGCAATAACACCCAAAGGTGACAAATTCATTTTTCGATTGTTGATTTCCCCAAAAAAATGTTCCCTATTTTTCGTACAAATGGTAATATAATACGCTCCGTTCCATCCGTAATCCCACCATTGAGCTCGGGCTGATGCGATGCGGTATTTATTTTTGTATCTGTCCATATTTTTCTTTGATAATTGATTCTGTGGTTGTTGTTTTTTATGTAGAGACAGGGCATGCCCTGTCTCTACATAAAAAACAACAACCACTATCACGTTACCCTAACTTTTCCCGTTACCACCTCACTAATCAAAGCTGTGCGGTATTCGGTCAATAATTCAATTAATTTTTCAGTTTTGGATTTTTTGATAGCTATACGGTCACATTCGGTTTCGATAAAGTCTACAATGGATAGTTGTTCTTCGATTCCAGGAAAAGGAATAGGAACATTTAAAACCTCTTCTTGTCCAATATTTTTCATACTGGGACTTGTACCAGTAGCTAACGTGAAAAGTAGCTTTCTAAAGCTCATTGACTTTAATACAAAACTCAGCCATTTTGAATCAATCTTGATTTCTGAATGAAATATTGTTTGCCAAAGTCTGTCTGGTAGAAATAAATGTGGATAGTCTTTATCAACATATCCAGATGCTCCAACTAAATCTGGTGTATTCATTCTACTAATTATTATCATTCCCTTTTTAGGATTTATTCTAGCTCTTTTAAGTTCACTCTGATTAAGAATTAACTTATTTTCATCAGGCCGAAAAGTATAATCATATACACAGCTAGTTTTCAAAATACCATACTGACCTTCTAATATAGGATTGTCAAGTGAATTTACACTAACACCTGATTCAAAACCTTTGATAATATATTTCAATCTCTTCACCTTCCAATGCTTTGGAATAATGGACTTGGGTGAAGGCGATGAGTCCCTCAACCATTCAATGCCTGAATCCTTCATAGGCACCTTCGAATTAATGCCCTTGGTTACTGCTTGGTTAATGATGGAGGTTTTTTCTTCGTCGTATAGTTCAAGAAGACGTTTTTTGTTGGCAATCAGTTCGTCTATCTCGGCTGTTTTGCGGTCAAGGTAGTGGGCAATGGCGGATTGTTCTTCAACTGAATTAGGGATTACGAAAGGTATTTGACTTAATACTTCTTGTGTCATACTTGGAACGGCTGATCCATATTTATGTAAATCAAAATTTATTGTTGTGCATAAATAGTAGAATAGTTTTGGATGTACATTCTGATTAATTTCAGTATAATAAGCAGTATCAACTGACCAAAACGGTGATTCAATAAATTGTGGCTTATCTATTGTCCCTTTCCTGCCGAGGATTACGGAAGGACCTTTATGGAGATAATTGTTTGCTTTTCCAAAAGCCCCACCTGTACCAATTATTGGATAATCACCATTATCATCCCACACTTTTTTATGGTCCTGACCGTTGCCTATTTTTGCTAATCTTTTCAACTTCTTAACCTCCCAATGCTCTGGAATCTCCCCAATCCATTCAACCCCAGAATCTTTATATGAATCGTATTTTATCATGAATTTTCATGTTTGTAGAGCCAGCCACGAGCCTCAGCATAAGATTTTAATAAAGAAGCTGCTTTCTTTATACCTTTATTTGAGAGTTGTCTGTAATTTAAACTACAATGACCCTCGAAAGGCACATTGTCTTCTAAAACCGGAACTGCGACAGATTCACATTCTCCTTTATTTACAGCAACAACACCCACACTAACCAAATTTTGACTCTTATAATGTTCAAACGCTTCATATGCTTCGAAAACGTCTCCATTATATACTGATAGTAAACCTTCGTCTTTTGGAGTAGGCTTGAATGTCTGCGAAGAAAAAACTTGTTGAGAAATGATGTCACCAACCATCCATGTAGGATGAACCTGTCTTAGGAGTAAAGTGTCTTTATCCATGGATGTCTTTGATTAATTGGATTAATCTGACCCATGCTTCATCTTTATTTAAATCCATACTTTCTGAGATATCATCCTTACTTTGGGTATTCAATGAGTAATATTCAGCGGTTTGGTTTTCCAAATTAACCATCAATGATATTTCATGATGATTCAAAGTCCATTCAAATTGAATATTTCCTTCAGGTGTTGGGAAGGTAGCCGGTAGAGGCAAGTTTTCACCATCGTACCATTTGTCAAAAGTTTCCCCTAGCCATTTTATTGAATCAATGTCGAGGGGATCTCCTTGCTCACCATCCAACCAGCCTTGTTTAAGTAATGACAATTCTTCCAATCTCGCAGGCACATCCAAATGATCTAAACTTACTGCATCATCTAAGCTATCAACTTTTATCAATTTATCGAAAGCATTAAAAGTAGCCACACCTTTTATCAGCACTTTTCTATTGTTTTCCATTTCCACTAATGCGGATTGAAGAATTTCAAGGTACTCAAGGCTGTATTCTCCTTTTAGTCTTTCTCCTGATGTCGTTTGAATTTCAAATGTTTTTCGGTCTTTGTCCAAAGCAGTGACGATTCCTCTTATTTCGAAAGGGCTGTTGTATTCTTTCGTCTTTGAGGCAGCTAAAACGAGACGTTTTCTACTATCTTTATCCAAAATAGCCTGTGATTCATTCTTTTTTCCAAAGTTAATACGTTCATCATCTCTTAAATTACTACCCAATTGATTAAAGTAACCTAACACATTATTAGGCACTAAGTCACTGATTTCCTTGTTCAAATGAGCTGATTCAATGGCTTTAGTGATCCTTTGAGGTGCTTCGAGATAATAATCTGTGTTTGCACCCGGAAAAAATCCTTCACTGGGTGCCTTAAGGAATATATTTGGAATAGCACTTCCAGGTTCAATACCTTCCAGATCTATAGAAATACCATTTGTAAAGTTTCTAGGAATTCTTTTTCTTTCCGGATTTTTTTCAAGATAAATAGCTTTTGCCATTTCGATAGTCATACTTCTTAGTATCATCAAGTCACCCAATAAATTTAAAGGAAAACTGTGATCCTCAAACCGAGTTCCTTCGTAGCAAGGGGAATATAGTGGAAACCTATGTTTGTTATCCATATTTTATTGAATTTAATCTAAAACGACTTTCTCCATCTCAAGTGTCTTAGTTTCTAACGCTAAAATATCATTTTTTATCTCATCCAATGGTCTTAAAGGCTTAAATTCATAGAAATACTTGGTAAAGTTGATTTCATAACCAATTTTCGTCTTATTATGATCTATCCACGCTTCAGGCAAATGAGGTTTAACTTCTGCTTCAAAATATGCTTCAATGGTTTGGGGTACAAGTTGACCATCCGGTGCTTTTTTCAAGAATGGAATGTTTTCATAATCGCGCAAGGATGAATCCGGTTTGGTTTGACTTTTACTTTTAATTACTTTTCCTTTTTCGTCTTTTAAGGGTTGCTCAACAGTAATTCGCCAGTATCCGAAAAATTCATTCGGAAGAATTTTGCAGAATTCATTCTCCTCAAAATTACCATAAAGCTGTGTGATGAATCCTATCCCCTTTTCATTACCATTTTCAATTATCTTCTTCCGCTTATTACCAAGACTTCGATCCATTTTTTGCCAGAATCGGTTGAAGTCGATTTTACCTTGCTTGATCAGATCCTCATCCTTGCTCCCGGTGGCATTAATCAATTGAACCTTTCCTCTTCGCTCAATACTTTTGTCATTGCTTACTATCCAAATATAGGTACTGATGCCTGTATTGTAAAAAAGTTGATCCGGTAAGGCAATCACTGCTTCGAGCCAATCATTTTCAATGATCCATTTTCTAATATTACTTTCTCCACTCTCGGCGGCTCCAGTAAATAATGGAGAACCATTGAAAACAATTCCTATTCGAGTACCTCCTGATTTCATTTTAGAAATCATATGTTGCAAGAAAAGTAATGAACCGTCATTGATTCTTGGCAGGCCGGCTCCAAAACGACCACTCATGCCTTTATTGTCAGTTTCTTTTTTGATGATGTTCTGTGCTTTCTTCCAATCTACACCAAAGGGTGGATTGGATAGCATGTAATCAAATTTCTCCCCTTCAAGACCATCTACGGTAAAGGTATTTCCAAATTTTATATTGCTCGGATTCTGACCTTTTATCAACATGTCAGATTTACAGATAGCGTAGGATTCCGGATTGATTTCTTGACCGAATACCTTCAACTCTGCCTTTGGATTCAATTCCTTGACATATTGCTCCCCTACAGAAAGCATACCGCCTGTACCGCAAGCAGGATCATAAAGTGTCTTCACGATTCCTTCTTGAGTTAATATATCTTTGTCCTCAATAAATAGCACATTTACCATCAAGCGAATCACTTCACGAGGGGTAAAATGCTCTCCTGCAGTTTCGTTGGATTGTTCCGCAAATTTTCGGATAAGTTCTTCAAAAGTATAGCCCATTTCCATGGAATCCATGTCTGTCAGATCAATTTCTTGAAAGGATTTTACTACACGATATAAAATATCAGCTTGTGGACTGTCCATTCGATCTATCTGATCATCAAAATTGAAGTATTCTATGATTTCACGGGCGCTGGTAGAGAAGCTATTGATGTAGGTTCTCAGATTTATGGCAACATTATTAGGATCTGCAATCAATTTGTCAAAATTGAATTGACTTCTGTTGTGAAAGTTAAAGCCTGCTATTTTATTTAGTGCCACATCTATGGCACTTTCTTTCAGAGAATCTACTTTCGGTAAATAATTTAGTACTTTATCTTTAGTTGGTTCCAACACACAATCCAATCGTCTCAAAACCGTCATAGGCAATATCACTTTGCCATAATCCGATTGTTTATAATCGCCTCTCAGCAAATCAGCTACTCTCCAGATCAGATCTGCTTTCTCTTTAAAATTTTTCATTTATGTTTTTAGTTTGAAATAATCTAAAATTCACAAGATAAAATATCTAATTTTTAAAGGTTTCATATTTTGCCATTTTGTGAATTTCAATAAACTTTAAAAGTTTTTTTCTTATAGCTGCTTCAGTACTTCTTTTATTATCAATTCTACCTAAACTAAAGCTCATCTCAATCTGAAATTCAGCAAATTGACTCTTTCGTTTAATATAATCTGGAAATGAAAGTTGTAAATACATCCATCCTGACACTCCATTATAATTTAACTCATATTTTAAGTTTAGAGAAGCAAATAAAAGTTTTTCGTGATATATATTGGACTTAATAAAGATATGTTTTTGTAAAGCTTTTCCTCTTAATCTTAAATTATCAAGTTCTTTTAAGAATTTTTCTAGATCTTCATGACCTTGCACTGTTTGATCTAAATATAAATTAATATCAGTTAATGAATGAAACTTTGTATAAATCGTAAAGTCTCCAATAAAAGAATAAAGAAATTGAATCCTATTTTTATTTGTAAAATCATTAAACTTAATACAAATTAATTCTTGGTCATCATTGATTAAAGAGTTTTGTCTAAAGACACTTTTGACATGGTTTAATAAAATGTTGTTAATAATTAAAGTTTCTTTTGATGTTGCATTTTGTTGAATTGAGATTTCTACATTACCTAGATTATCTTTTTCAATCACTATTGACCCGTTATGATATGTTTTACTATCTGTCCAATCATTTAAAACATTTTCTCTTTCTATTCTATATGGAAACTCAGCATTTCCTTCCTTATCTATAATGAATGAAGGATTACCTATCACTTTATAATCTGGTTGATAGGTGTGACTTTCCCTTATTATCTTATTTAAATCGATTTTTTCGCTTAACACTTCAGCGAGATCAAAATCTTTATTACATCCAATGGTAGCAGTTCTATACTTTATACTGTCTTCCTTTGTTTTTTGAATTTCATAGAGTAATTCAAAGTCATCCGGAGAAACAATAGTTTTCATTAACAATGGAACAGAAGTGTTTTTTTCTAAATTTCCTATGAAAACTCCCTTGCTTTTTAGAAACAAGTTAATTCCATTGTCAGAAATATTTGATTTAACAAGTAATTGTCTAATATTATTACCTTGGGGTAGTCTATCTTTATTCATATTTTATTGTCTATAATCTAAAGGAAATATTGAAATGAATAAATTTTCATTGAGTTTGAAATTTGAATAGTTTATTAAAGTTGATTTTACTTGATTTTCATTTGCTATACTATCATATTTTAGAAAATGAATAATTGTTTTATTTACAGCATTTAAATAATCAAATGATTTAGAAAATGCTAATATTTGAGCAAAACCATTAGAATCAAATTCGGCATTTATAAAAATAAGAAACTCAACAAAACCTTTTTCTTCTGATCTTAAAATAATTATATCAGAATAGAGATAATTTATTGGAAAGGTACTACCATAGGACTTTGAATTTAAATTACCTCTATTAAGGCTCGTATCATGATATACAAATTCTACATTCGACCTAACTTTTTTAGTTTTGTATATTGCCTCATATAAAAAATTCACTCTAGCATTATCTAATATGATAATTTTTTCAAATTCAAAATCCGAAGGAATTTGGGTTTTATAAAGGTGGGAAATAAAATCAAAGTTGATGGGATCAGCATTAGATAACCAAATAAGTATTCCTGTGTAGTTCGTTTTAGTAACATCATTAAATAATTGACTAATTCTACTGTTATCTTCCGAAAATTGAAAACATTCTAATGTCTGTGCTAAATCTTCTAAATGTGTTATAAATTTTGAACGAGGAGATTTGGGGTATTCATTTGAGAATTTGGTAGATATAATTGCAATATCCAATAATTCATCTTCTAATGGACTATTCATATAATACAATCCATCAATACCATGTGTTGTTCTGGCACTTTTAGATTCTTTTCTTTGGTGCTTTGTACTCTTACTACATGGTAAATTTTTGTTTTCTTCCAGCGAATTAATTCCTAGTATTTCTTCAAGGACGAATTTGGATATTTTCTCTCCCTTTTCACCTAGCAATTTTGACCATTCTCCCATTTAATAATTTTAAATTTGATTGATAGAAATAAAAATTATATCGATTTAATAACTTGTTTGTGAGCTTCGCCAAATCTAAGGAAACAGTCCTAGAATAAAAACACAAGTTTAAACTTAAAATCAATTGAGGATAAACACCTGTATTTTGACCGGAAAATTTCTTCCCACACTAAAGCACTGGAGTAAGATAAGGGAAATAAATAAAATATAGAAATTAAATGGATGGAAAGTTTAAGCCATATAGTTAGTTGAAGGAAAAGTTAGCAATTAACTGAAATATTAGATAGAATATACCTAGAACTTTAGGATTTAGTTTTTATTTTATGTTAGGGTATGTCATTCCTTTTTCTGATTATATGCAGATTCTTCCAATGACAAAGTTTTAAATATTTTAATAAAATTCAGTTCATTGTATTTTCACGAATTAGCCATGGATTTTAATTATAGTATCCTGATTTATTTGATTCGATGAATTTATTTAATAAAATGATTCATCAATGGCAATTAAATCTCCTAAATGCCATAACCAATCTTTTTTCCCAACTCCTTTTTCGTAGACAAAATAAGCATTCTTCCTTTTGTTGTAACATTTATCTAAAAGCTCATCTTCATCAATAATATGACTAATGGTAGATGAGAAATAAACAGTTGTTAAAATTGCACCATTCTGATCAATAATATCTAATTTATTTTTATTATAATCAAATTTTATACCGGTACCCCTATTATTTAAAAAGTATTGTTTGAATGAAATAGAATTATATTTATCATTATTAATTTTCATATGTATCAAAATATTTCTATTGAATTATCAGTCTGGAAATAATTTCTTTTGTTTATTTGATAACATTCATTTGATTTAAATACCATTTTATTCCATCAAATAATTTTCCATCACTATTTTCAATTGAATCATTTTTCTTAAGCATTTGTTCTTTGATTAGATTTATTACATCAGCTCTGGTATAATTTTCTTTTAAAGATTCAAGATCAAGATTATAACTTTCGTGTAATGCTGTATTATTTAAGGTTATATTGATACTTTTCTTGTTTCGTGGCTCCGACATCCATAATGTAATGTGTAATGGCTTACCATATTCTAGGACATATGGAAAATTTTTAAGCTGTTCTAAAATGTCTTCAAAATCACGGTCGTGGATATAATATTTCAATGCTATTTTCCCATCTCTATCTTCAAGCTGTACAATTCTTAAAATAATTTTATTTTTCATATTTCCTAATATAAGAGGTTATTAAACAAATATACACACTTAATCAAAATACTCCCTTCCTTCCTGTTTTCCTAACAAAAACTCAAAATTTTGATAAAAAGCAAGCAAAAATGTGACTTCTTGATTAAAAGTCAAAAAAATTTTTCATAAATGGCCTATTTTCTATAAATTTTCACCATTCCTCTCCCATTACTCCGCAATTTGCTGTGTCTCGTCGTATGAGAATATTGGCTTGAAGTATTGGACGTAAGGAAGCAGTCCTTTGAGGTCGCGGATTTTGACGAATTGGAATTCTTCGATGAGTTTGGATAGCAAAATAGCTTTGTGCAGAAGCATTTTGCTCTTTCTTAGGATCGCCGTTTTGGGCTATGAGATAACATGCGTAACGTGTGAGCATAAAGTCAGGGACTTCTTGTGTTGCACCTGAACCAAGTTTAACGATTTTGCTGACGTCAGCAAAATGGTCTGAAATAGCATTACCAGATTTTTCGCATACTACTTTAGCTTTAGCAATAACGTTCTCGAAATTATGCCATTCATAGTATCCTAAAAGTTCTTGCAGTTCAAAGGATAACCAGAATAATGGTCTTTTAACGATTAAATTTTACGTCAAACATTTTTCTGAGCATTTAAACTTAATTGTCCCAATAGTAGGATAATCAATACTATTCTATTTTTTAGCATGAGGCATTTTTTGGTAGTCTACTTATTTCTTCGTATTGAAATTTTATAGATAGATTTAATTCCTCAAGTATTAGCCAAATACTTTTATAGCAGTTGGGATAGATCTTGTCTTCCAATAATTGTCATAATCTCAACAAAATCATCATTTAATTTAAAGAAAATACTATCAACACCACATACACATCTTCGGTAGCCGGGTTTAATGTAATCCACTGATTCAAATGATTGTGGGTTTTTAGCGATTAACTCAAAGTGCTCAAACAAAGTTTCAAAATATTTATCTGCTTGTCTAAGGCCAAATTGTTTTACCCCATAATGATGTATCCTAATAATATCTTCTTTAGCGACATTACTTAATTTATATTTATTCATTTAGCCTCATCTTCGATTGCTTCAATATTTCAGCTTTAGAATCGGTGCTAAAGCCGGATTTTTCTGCGCGATCTAACTTTAATCGAATTAAGTCAATCTTTTTTTCTTGATTTCTGGCTTGCCGAATTAAATCATTGACTAATTCGCTCTTACTTGCATATTCTTTATTCTCTACTTGGTTTTTTAACCATTCGTCATTCGGCTCGGTGAAAGAAATACTTTGTCTTTTCATGATTTATAGATTGTGGTGTAAATATACACCGATAACGCATCAAATTAAAATTTGTTTATAGCTTTCTTACTGAGTGAGGTGAAGGTTGCTAGATTTCTCTAGCCAAATTCACCTACTTTCATTTGACTGAAATTGTCTTCCTACCATTCAATTTTAACAAATACGCCGCAATTTGTTGTGTTTCGTAATAGGAGAAAATGGGATTGAAGTATTGGACGTAGGGAAGCAATCGATTGAGGTCGAGGATTTTGACGTATTGGAATTCTTCGATGGGTATTTTATTGGTGAGGGCGATGACACTTTTCATGGGGATTTTTAATTTTCCCCAGTGATGATGGTCGAAATTTAGTGTTTCATTGGCAACGGTAGTATTGAGCAGGCGGAAGAGGGCGAAACTTGTTCTTCGGATTTGTTGGACGGGGGATCGTAGATTGGGATTATTGAGGGATTGTTCGCTCCAGTTTTTGGTTTCTATGAGGAAGATGCCGGATGGGGCGACGAGAATGTGATCGGCCTGGATTGATTTGATAGAATCGTTATCTTTTTTGTTGTAAATAGGCTTCGAAAAGGTGATGGAGAAGTCATTGATCAGGAAATATTCGTCTGATAGTGTTTCCAGAACTTTGACAACCTTGTTCTCTCCGATCGCACCGGGTATGTAAGTACTCCCACTCTCGATAATCCATTTTTTCATTTCCAAGTCTCTCAAGGGAAATAGACTGCTGAGGGATACTGCTTCATCGAATTGTGATAGAAGAAAGTGGTAACGATTCGTCTTTTGATGGCGGACCTTATCCAATTCTTTGACGGATTTTAGGACGCGGGAATGGAGTCTGATTTTATTGTGACTGATTTTCAATAGATAATATAAGCGAAGGATGATATTGAAAAATTTTATAAAAATGTTAGTAGGACGATCCTTGGCAAGGCTTTCCAGATGAGATTGCTGTTTTTCGATTTCTGCTTGGAGCAAAAGTCTTATGCGATCTTTTTGGTCTTCTATGCCTTTATCCAGGTGTTCTAGGTCATTTTGGAGGGTGTTTTTCTCATTTTCGATGCGGACTTCGTGGTCATTTATGATTTGTTGGCGGTGGGTCGGGTAGGAATTCCGGAATTCTATTACTTCATTGAGGCTTTTGAAGTCGTTGATATTGTTAGCGGCCAGGTGGTTCTTAAGGGAGGTGAGAGAGCCGACGGGATTGTGGATTTGGCACATGGGGAGCTGTGTTTCGGATCAATTTCTGTTATTGAGAATGATCAAGGCTGCGATAACGCCCGGCACCCACCCGGCGAGAGTAAGAAGTAGTACAAGGAGAATGGAGCCACAACCACGGTCTATGACTGAGAGTGGTGGGAATAAAATGGCGAGAACGACTCTCCAGAATGACATAGTTATTGTTTAATATGGTGAAAAAAGCTAAGGACGGTAGTATTTTGGTACTAAAATAGTAGATTTCGAGATATTATTGGTGGAATGGGGCGAAATAATTCAGAAAGGTAATAATCTGTAAAAAACAGTTGAAAGTTTTTTTGAACCATTAAGGCATGAAGGGGCATTAAGGGAGATCATTAAGGGGATGTATTTTTTTTCGCTGCGCTCAAATTGGATTTTTTACCACAAAGTCTCCCGCTAGGTAATTGCTTATGTTTTGATGAAAATAACTCTAGATTACTTTATTAGAATTTTAGATCTAGGGGGGCACAAGTTACAAACTTGCGCCAGCATTGGGTATTTTGAAAATTCCGCCATTCCGAGTATCCTAAAAGTTATTGCAGTTCACGGGCCAACCAATATTCAATGCCATCTTGCTCATAAGCATATTCCTCAAAACGCTTGTTTAATTTTATTATGGTTTCTTTTTCCATTTTAAATTATTTTCTGAAAGATGATGAATAATTTCTGATTTTTTGATTTAACTGTTGCATTCAGCTTATTAAACATCTATCCAGTCAATCACCGTCCCGTTACATTCCGGAGCATTTGGGCAGCAGATATATTCAAAGCCATTTTCAGCTTGGTAGACTTTGTAGTATCCTACAATGATGATTTCGCCGCAGTGGATACACTCTTTTTTGTCTAGCAAATCCGGAATGGGGTCAAAGGGGTAATTCTCGTGGAGGTACTTTTCTTTGTCTTCGATTTTGAGTTCGGGCATGGTGTGGGTTTTTTATTTGATTCGTATTAATTTATCTTATTTCTAGAACAATTTAAATTTACCTTAATAATAGTTTGTCAATCCTGGACCGAATTGCACCGGTTGTTCTACCAAAAATTACACTTAGCTCTTTGACAGTTTTTCCTTGTCGAAATAGCGAAACTAAATTAGCATCGGATTCAGCTGTCCAGGGTTCGTAAGCTTGACTGTGTATCTTTTTTATATTCTGAATTTTAGGATCATTAATTTTGTCCGGAAATTGAGTCTTAGATTGCTCAGTAACATAATAACTGAGGGGACCGACTTTTACTTTTCCAAAAGACTTAGCTTTTTTCCTATTTGTCAAAGGAATGGAGATTCCTGACCCTCGACTCCAAAAACTTAGTCGAATTCCGCTGCTACCGAATGTAAATGGTCCAATTCGAAATCTAAAACTCATAATTTTAAATTTTAGCTAAATGTCATGAAATATAATATCTAAAATAAGTATTTTTCAATGATTTTAATTGGTTATTATTGAGGTTTTTTCGCTGCGCGAAAAACTTGTTTTTTTTACCACAGAGTGCACAAAGAAGGCACAGAGGGCACAGAGGGCACAGAGGAGCGGCATTGTTTAGTTTCACTCAAGGTGTTTTTCCCCTAGCTGTCTGAATCGCGGATTACAGACGGATTTAGCGGATGGCGCGGATTGGGTTTATCATTTTTCAAGAGAATATATCTGTCAGAAAATTTTATATAGAAGCAGATTTGTATGCATTTTTAACTTGGATTATGAATAGAATCTGTGAAATCCTTCCATCCGTTTAATCCGTGGATCAGACGATTGGCAGAGGGATAGTATTTTAAGGAGTTGAAGGTATATTTGAATCATTAAGGCATGAAGGTAATTAAGGCAGTTCATTAAGAGAATGTATTTTTTTTCGCTGCGCGAAAAAAATGTTTTATTTAATTTGAAGGTTCTTAAAAATCAGTGTCAAAGAGCGACGTTTTGTTTTCGCGACGCTCAAATAGGCTTTTTTTACCACAAAGACACAAAGTTTTTACACAAAGGTCACAAAGGAGCGGCATTGTTTCGTTTCACCCATGGTGCTTCCCCTCGCTGTCTGAATCGCGGATTACAAGCGGATTTAGCGGATGGCGCGGATTGGGTTTATGATTTTTCAATTGAAAGTCTTCTGCCAAAAAGTTTTAATTAAAGAATAGATATATTTTTATGTAATAATCTGATTATAAATATGAATCCGTGAAATCTTTCCATCCGTTTAATCCGTGATTCAGACGGGTGGCAGAGGGAAATAGCTTATGGTACTATAAATTTTTTTGATGTCCTATTTTATCACCACCCTCTTATTAATCGAGCCATTCTCATTCTCTAAAACAAGTACATAAACACCCGGGCTGTGTCCGCGTAAATTCACATCGAATGACGGAGAATTGACTGTGTTTTCATAAATGACTTGACCCATTAGATTGGTGATTTTACACCGGTAGTCAGTGAATATTTGATCATCAAGAGAAACGGTGAATAAGCCGTTAGAGGGATTGGGAGACACTAAAAAATCAGAAGATGTACTTAATTCTGTTACACTTACTTCCAGCAATCCGGTCAACATTGAAAATCCAAACTCGATATTTCTGAATTATCACCTAGTTGTCCAACATAATTAGAACCTGTAGCACAAATAGATCGTGCATCTGATCTAAGAGCAAGACTATGAGGTCCGAAAACAGAACCGCTCGCTCCTACAGCCGCGGCTACTTTAATCCAGTTATTATCAGTTCCAATCTGAACAGGACTCGTTTGTTGACTTGTATTTCCTGTGCCCAATTGACCGGTTCCATTAAATCCCCAAGCAAATAATTCGTTGTCGTTATTGATGGCGAAGCCAAAGGAAGATCCTGCATTTATTTGGGTCCAATCTTGTGAAAGTCCTATTTGTACAGGAGCCAATTTGTGTATAGTACTTTCGATTCCAAGTTGACCATTTCCATTAAAACCCCATGACCAGATAGTGCCATCCGTTTTCTTTCCGTAGGAGAATTCAAATCCGGCAGAAACATATTCCCAATCGCTATCACTTCCAATTTGAATAGGTGTAGAAGTTGAAAGTGTCGTGCCATCCCCCACTTGACCTATTCCGTTAAATCCAAAACCCCATAAGGTGCCATCTAATTTAATAGCCAATGTATGCCCTCCCCCACAAGATGCCGCTTTCCAATCAGCATCTGAACCTGCTTGAATCGGTACCGTTTGATTGGTCGTATTACCCAATCCTAATTGACCACTTGAATTAAATCCCCAACCCCACATAGTGTTGTCATTTTTTATAGCAATAGAAAAGCCTAGTCCAACATAAATTTCTTTCCAGTCATTATCCGACCCTATCTGAGTGGGTTCATTCCTTTGAATTAAATCACCTAATCCCAATTGACCAACACTGTTAAACCCCCAAGTCCATAAAGTGCCATCTTCCTTCAAAGCTAAGGAATGAACTGGTCCGGCAAGTATTTTAGTCCAATCAAAATCCTCCCCTATTTGAACAGGTTCTGATTGGCTGTCAGTATTCCCAAGCCCTAATTGACCATTGGCATTATTTCCCCATGACCAAATGGTTCCGTCAGACTTTAATGCTATAGAAAATTCAGTGCCGGCAGAGACATCTGTCCATGTTTCCTGAGCATTAATATTAATCACAAAGAATATAAGTAAGAAAAACTGAATTGATGTGTAAAATGTCTTCATAGTAAGGAAGTTTTTTTGGAAATTCTAACTTTAAAAATTGAATTAAAAGTTAAAAATAATAAAAGAAATGATATATAAAAAAAGATTGTTAGTAGAATAAGAGAAACTTATATTACATGTTTAAACGACATGTATACAGATGGTATTAAAAATCCAAAAAAAATCTGAAAGTGTAAATCATGGAGAAATTCTAGTTAAAATATAGTGTTTATGTGCAATATACATTCAGTTTTTCGTTTTACATCGTAAACGAAACAATATGAAAACCAAAATTATTTATCTTTCTTGCCTAATATTAGTTGGATTAGTATTCTCATGTCAGAAAGATTCAGTAAATCCCGTCGAAACTTATCCCAATTTCACTCAACTAAAAGTTGGAAATTATTGGATTTACGAAGTGTTTAGAGTTGACACTTTTGGTGTTGCGACATCCCAGGGAACATTTGATAGCTGTTTTATCGAAAAAGATACCTTAATCAACGATAAAATATATTATAAATATAACAAACCACGAGCGTATCCTTCTGCATATGAAGATAGGTTTATTAGAGATTCCTTGCATTATTTGGTAAATCATCTCGGAGATATTCTTTTTTCTTCACAGAATTTCACGGATACCTTTTATACCTACACTTATTTTGCAAATCAAAATGACACTATCTCAGAAGTGTTTTCTAAGATGGCAGACAGAGACCTTAATGTTATTACTCCTGCCGGAGAATTTGTGACACACAGCATGAAAGAAACCTCTAAAATGTATCCAAAATGGTCTAGCCAAGGAAAAATTAGAGAGATTGATACTCGTTATTCGGAAAATGTTGGAATTGTCACAGAAACTCTACCCTTTTTCCAAGGATTACCTTTTTATACCCAAAAACAGCTAGTTAGGTATAATATTAATTAAATACTTTGGATAATTTTAGCACATGCACATGTAGGCAAGAGTCGCGAGGGTTCCCTACAGGTGCATTGATTTAATAAATTTTTTAAAGGGTTATCCAAAGGTTATAATTTATCCCAACATATATAGCGCGTTCAGAATCGCATCAGGGATAGGAATGATGTCGACGAAGGAGACAGTGCGATAGCACCGTAGCGCAGCGAAGTCATGCATAGCCCGGTGACGTGTCCGTAGAGAAACGGAGGATACGGCAGATGCCCAAAAAAATCCTATTAGTCTCTGCAAGAAAAGTCCAATTACTGCGTTACTTGAACTTGTCTTCGATCATAATTTTGTTATGACTAATAATTAAATATTAATAAAGACTCTACACGCCCTCTAAGCCCGTAAAGAGGAGGCGCTGGCATTAAATTTAAAATAAAAATTTAAGTCAATTAATAATTATTAATTACTAAAAAGCCTTGTCCTTGAACTTTTCTTATCAGAGACGATTTTTTAAGGAAGTTTTCTTCCGAGCACTAATTAATTAAAGGTATTCCAAAATAGAATTCCAGTATTTTTAGTCTAAAAATATAATCGTATTTGGTTCGTAAAAGATCGGACTGAGCGTTGATATATAAAGTCTGTATAGTACTGTATTCAAATGTATTAATAGTGCCTACTTCAATTCTTTCTTTAGCATATTCGACGGATAATTCCCGCGCTTCCACTGCCACCTGAGCTGCTTCAAATGCATTCTTAGCTCCGAGGGCATCGTAGTAAGCGGTATATACATTTCGCTGCAAATTGATATCCTCCTGCTCGTAGGTAAGTTTGGCACGCTCCAATGCTACTTTCGATCGGTCAATGCTATTTCGTGTCTGGTAGCCCGTAAAAATGGGCACTTGGAGGGAAAGTCCGAAATTGTGGCCAAGATTATTCCCAAATTGGTTGAAAAATGGGTCCGGAGAGCCTAAAATAGGAACAGTATTGGCTGTCACCACCGGTTGATTTGAACCTTGTACGACTCCGATAGTGCGAAATGGATTTTCAGGATCTACATTAAATCCTGCAATCTGATCAAGATAAGCTATCCTCGTATTCACATTGTAAAAAGCTGCTAAGCGTGGCAAGAGAGCACCTTCCGCAATTTTTATGTCCATGGCGGCAACATCGATATTTTGACATGCCAGTAACAATTCCGTGCGGTTGGTTCTCGACTGACTGAATATCTCTGCGGGTCCCTGATCCAGTACATCGCTCATTTCAATTTCCGATAAATCATCCGATATATCAAAATCTTCGTATTGATCCAATTGCAATAATTGTACAAGACTCAGTCTCGAAAGTACGAGGGCATTCTCAGCCTCGATAACACCCTGCCTGTCAGCGGCAATCGTAGCATCCAAATCGATGAGTTCCCCCCGCGCAATCATACCACCTTCGACCAATTCAAGTGTCCTCTCCCGCTGGGTGATATTGTTATTGAGCTGTTCTGTTCTGACCTTCAGGTTTTCCTTATTGAAGAGAATCTGTAAGTAGGCATTGGCAACATTGAGGGCGATGTCTTCCTGAATTTGTTTGATTTGATATTGATTGGCGATGATAGCCAGATTAGATCGTCTCAGAATATTCTGGTTCTGCAAGCCGTTGAAAAGATTGACACCGAGGTTGAAGCCGAAAGCCGAGAATTGGGTTGTTTGATTTTCGAGAATACCGGTCGTGATATTCTGGTTGAGTCCGATGGCCCATGAGTGGGAGGCATTAGCGTTGGCTGTGGGGAGGAAATTGCCCCGCGCTCCTCTATTGTCAATTTTCACCAAATCAGTTTCCAGATCAGCCAATCTTACATTGACATTGTTCTCAACGGCATAGTTGATACACTCTTGTAGTGTCCAGATATTGTCGGAACTCTGGGCGAAAGATAATGACGCCACAAAGTTTATTAAGATAAAAAGGATATATTTCATTATATTCAAATTTTTTGAATGATGAATAAGGACTTATTTTTTAGGTTCAGTCACTTTATTCCACACTTTTATTTTATCATTTTCATTAAGGCCTTCGACGACATGTACGATAATGCCATCGCTGATGCCGAGCTTTAGATTTCGACGTTCAAAAGTCTGAGGAGCGGTCATGATTTCAACATAGGGTGTCTGATCATCTTTGTCGAATTGAATAAGTGATTCTTTCACCGTCAATACACTGTCTTCCTTTGCCAAAATAATGGAAGCATTGGCACTAAGCCCTGCACGGATAAATGCGTTTTCGACTTTGTCCAAATTTCCTCTGATTTCAAATTGTACGGCACCGCTCTCGTCCACCCCTTGAGGTGAAATAAAATCCAGTACAGCATTGAATTTCAGATCAGGAAGAGCACCTACTGTAATTTCTATGGGCATATTTTCTTTTATTTTGCCTACTTCGGATTCGTCCACTTTGCCTTCGAAAATCATATTGGAAACGTCGGCGAGGGTAGCGATGGTGGTTCCTTCGTTGAAATTGTTGGTTTCGATCACCTGGTTACCCACTTTAATCGGCACTGTCAGAACCATGCCATTGACAGTGGAGCGAATGAGGGTAAGGGCTGCTGATCCGGTACCTTTGGTAGAGCCGGTGCGAATGATGTCCAGATTTTGCAAGGCAGCTTCGTAGGATTGGACCGCTTGAAGATAGGACACTTCGACTGCATCGAAATCATTGGCTGAAATCACCCCTTTATCGAAAAGTGTTTTCTGTCGGTCGAAGACTTTCTTTTGGTTGTCCATAAGAATTTTGGCATTATCCACCTGATTTTCAGCGTTGGTCATATTGCCTACATTGGGAATGACACGAATTCTGGCTATTTTATCACCGGATTTCACGATTTCCCCGGCTTGAACATAGACTTCTTCTACCAGACCACTGATATTGGGTTTTATCGCCACTTCTTCGAGGGGAACAATCTTCCCTGTTGCCAAAGTACGCTTGGTTATGCTTTGATATGTTGGCGATTCGACTTCATAGATATCTGGCGCAACTTTATTCTTGTTGTACAAATAGTAAAGTGCTGCCGTAAAGGTGACGACGAGAAGTACTAGGATGATTACGGTGGTTCCTTTTTTCATAGTTATAAATTGATTCTATTCTTTTTCAAATTTTTATTCTGTTCTAAGTGCATCGACCGGTTTTACATTTATAGCGGTCTGAGCCGGTATAAATCCTGCCAGTAAGCCAAAGAAAATGAGTATTACTAATGATATAGCGACGACAGACAAATCCACCGATGGATTAGAGAAAAGCATACCTTCGGACGGGATACTATCTAAAAGCAAATTGACGAGGTACAAGATCCCGGTGCCGAAAACAATGCCTGCCATGCCCGCTATTGTCGTTAAAACAATGGATTCGGAGAGGATTTGTGCCCTAATATTCCAGGGTGTTGCGCCTAAAGCTCTTCTAATTCCTATCTCTCGGGTTCTTTCCTTGACGACTATCAACATGATATTGGAAATTCCAATAACACCTGATAGGAGTACCAATATTCCAACAAAGAAGGCGATAGCTGAGAGAATAAGAAACAAACCATTCACTTTCTTGAATTCTGCGTACAGGTCAAAGTTACCTATGGCGCGATCGTCTTCGGGATGTACATTGTGCTTTTTCTTGAGAAATGTCGTAATTCTATCTTTCAGATCAGTAATAGGAATATTATCTTGAGCTGTAAGTGCCATCCAACCCACCTTTTCTCCCATATTGAAAACTAGTTGAAAGGTGGAAAACGGGATAAAAACTTGTTTTTGGGCTTCTTCCGGGTTACCACCAACAGAGGAATTGTTCTGATAAACTCCTATGACCATAAAGTTGACACCATTCACTTTGATGTAAGTGCCGAGGACAGATTCCGCGGTTTCGTACAATTCTTTGATAACTCCTGTACCGATGACCGCTACTTTAGTTTTGTTTTTGATATCACCATGGTTAAAAAACCTTCCTTCTACCAGGTCCATTGGCATCTGGGAGAAATACTCGGGATAATCACCATATATTGGAAAAGCTGCTGTGCGCAAGCCTCGAACAACATTGTTTGCTCCACTCATGCCACCAAGCTGATTACGGGGGGAAACATATTTCAGCTCCGGGAAATTATCTTTTAGTCCTTGAATATCGCTATTGACAAAGTTGAAAACCCTGCCTTGAGACAGTCCTTGATAGGGCTTAGATGTCGGGGTTGTCCACATGAACATGGAGTTGGCCGCGATGCCGCTAAATGATTTTTTCACCCCATTTTCGAGGCCATTTCCGGCTGCAAGGAGGATAACGAGCAGAAAAATGCCCCAAAAGACACCAAATGCGGTCAATACAGTCCGAAATACATTCGAGCTGAGGGATTCTAAAATTTCGTTCCATCCGTCTCTACTAAACATCTTTTAATGCGTCTATGGGTTTGATCTTGGCTGCCCGCCAGGAAGGGAAAAACCCCGCCAATGCTCCGGCAAAAACAAGAAGAAATACGGTGCTAAGCGCAATACTAAAATCGACTTGCGGGTAGTAAAAGAAATCGCTTTTTATCTGTGGACCCACTATTTCCAATATTACCAGCCCACCGATCAGACCCGAAAAGCCTGAAATCGTTGTTACAAATATGGATTCTTGAATAATCATGGCAACAATGGAGAGCGGTGTAGCTCCCAAAGCTTTTCTAATACCAATTTCCTTGGTTCTTTCTTTTACGATTATCAACATGATGTTGCCCACGCCTACCACACCGGCGATGATTGTACAAATCCCCACAGACCAAAAGAAGAGACTAATCATCGTGTTCAGGTCGAAAAACTTCTGTGCAGCTTCGAGGGTATTGTTTATTCCAATGGCGCTGTCGTCATCAGGAGCGACGCTATGTCTTTCTTTAAGTACCTTTTCAAGGTTTGCACTGAATACTTCCGAATGCGCTACTGCTTCATCAAAAGATTCTATTTTCGGCAAGGTGTAGGATAAATTCCGGATATTATCCCCGAGGCTAAATACCTGTTGCATGGTGGATAAAGGGAGGAAAATTTT
This sequence comes from uncultured Saprospiraceae bacterium, assembly GCA_937894165.1. Taxonomy (GTDB): domain Bacteria; phylum Bacteroidota; class Bacteroidia; order Chitinophagales; family Saprospiraceae; genus CALCSX01. The sequence goes on from CALCSX010000059.1 coordinate 25,476, forward strand.
GGTTTCATCTCTCTCCCCACCCGGGTCTGTGAAGACGCCAACTACAGTATAGATGCTGCCATTGATGGAAATTTGCTCTCCAAGAGGGGACGTACTGTCAGTGAATAGATCAGTTTTGACTTTATTGCCAATAATAGCGACTTTTTCCCGATATTTTAGGTCATTAAAATTGATAAACCTTCCCTCTGTAAGGGAGGCATTTTCAAGAAATTGCATATCCGGATATACACCTTCGATGCGGTAGTTACCCGTTTCATTTTTATAGACGGTGATGGATGTCCATTCGCGATAAGAGGAAGAGCGGAGATCGATATCGTCGGAGAAATATTGGAGCGTATAATCGTAATCATCGTTTCTCAATTGCAATCTTCTACCCGGATTCAGACCTTCATGCCCTTTGCTAGTCACACCGGTCCAAACATAGATTCTATTCTCTGCATTTTTAGCAAACTGTTGCGCAATGCCATTCTCCAGGCCTTTTCCGACCCCAAGAAGTATTACGAGAATGAAAATACCCGAACCTACGGAGATACCTGTGAGGAAGGTTCTCAGCTTGTTTTTGGCTATTGCCTGAAATATTTCCTGCCAGCGTTCTATATCAAACATGCTTAGTCACTCTTATTTGTTGTACTTCCTGATCATCGACTATTATTCCATCTTTTAGGTTGACGATGCGTTTGGTCATATGTGCGATGTCGTTTTCGTGCGTGACGATAAGTATTGTTTTTCCTTCGTCATTTATCTGCTGAATCAAAGCCATCACCTCTCGTGATGTGGTGGAATCTAACGCTCCAGTCGGTTCGTCAGCCAGCAGCACTTTGGGGTCTGAGGCTAGGGCGCGTGCGATGGCAACCCGCTGTTTTTGCCCACCTGAAAGTTCGTTGGGAAGGTGGTGCGCCCAAGGAGCGAGGCCTACCTTCTCGAGGTAATGCATGGATATTTCATTGCGTTCTCTTCTCTTTTTGCCTTGATAATAAAGCGGTAAGGCGACATTATCTAAAGCGTTTTTGTAATTGATGAGATTGAAGGATTGAAAGATGAAACCAAGGAATTTATTTCTGTAGCGGGAGGCTGTGGTTTCGGTGAGATTTTTAATTTTTACACCGTCGAGGACATATTCACCGCTGTCGGCCTCGTCCAGAATACCGAGAATATTGAGGAGGGTGGATTTTCCTGAGCCTGAGGAGCCCATTATTGAGACGAGTTCACCTTCTTTGACCTGGAAGTTGATACCTTTCAGGACGTGAAGTGAATTGTTCCCCATTTTATAGGATTTGTGTAAATCTTTGATCTCAATCATGTAAAAATTCTTAAAATATTTATAAGCTGACAACGCCTCTAACGCTGCAATGTTAAATTATAGTGAAAATTTAGGACTAATATTGTGAGTGGGTGGTATTATTTATACGAAAGCGTGGGAAGTGTCGACAAAAGAGGGGAAATGGTTTAGTCAGACCCAAAAGAGGTTATTTCCGGTAATAATTAATAGTATAGATTTATCCGAGAATACGAGTAATCATATAATCTGATTTATCCATGTTATGAATAATTGAATGAGAAAATCATTTAAAGAATTTTACGAATTCTTTAAAGCAAATTACCAAACTCATACTTCTTACAAAAACCTATTTCTTCACCCATTCGCCCTTAGCAATCGCCCGACCTTTATCATTTTTTAAAATCAAAATATAAACCCCTGAACCTAATTTCGAGACATCCAAACGATGTTCCGGCTGGTTAGGTAGGGAAAACTGTTGAATGATTTTCCCCTGCATGTCAATGATTTCTGCAATGAACCCTTTCGAAATATTATTTTCATTAGGGGAATATTGACCGGCATCAAAGGTGAAATTCAAAAATTGTCCTGCATTGGGATTGGGAAATAAAGTCAATTGTTCCAGAACCGGGTATTCTCTTATGCCTGAAATGATCGGCACATCGACACCGTTTGCGAAACAATATTCCCCGAAAGCTAATGAATCAATTCTTATCAATCCTGCCCCATCAAATGAGGAACCCTTTATCTTGGTATAATTAGAATACTGCAACCAATCGCTGTTTGCATCTCTTCTATACATCAAGATCAAGCTATCCTCTGTACTTGCGACCAAATCCAGATCCAACTCACCTAATGTAGGTGCTCTATTATAGGACATGCTGGCAGAAACTTTTGAATCATTGGAAATAAATCCATCTACTTTCCAATAATGTGTAGAACTTAATTTTGCCTCAATTTCACTATTTTTAATAGGATCGGGAGCCACCCATAGGTGTTCGATCGCAATTTCATGGTCGCCCGTGACAAAATCTGTATTAATACTCATCTGGGAATGTGTACTTCTCAAATTGGCATCTGCTGTGGAACCAGTTATGGAATTAAAGCCGGATAAGGGTAAAAAATCGGTTCTAGGATTGGGAACCCAATGGATCGGTGCGAAAGGAAGCGTCACCTGAACAACATCAGACTGTCCACTTACTACGACCTTTTCAATTGTCCTGTTACCTAAATCATCAAAAAAGTAAATCGATAAAGGTGTATTATTCATAAACTTCGTCTTACCTCTAAGCTTTTGTTCAATAAATATATCAAGTACAAATTCATTCCCTTGAGGACTTATTTGGACACTATCGATCTCAAAAGCAGCATAACCCGGTTGAAATATCCAATCATCAAAAAAGTCAACCATAGGAACGCCGGTAGCTTGCTCTAATTTATCTCTGTATTGATAGGCATCTATGGATTGGTATTCAAAATCTTCAAGAATTGCTCTTTGACCTGTTCTAAAAGCTTCATCTCCCATATATTTTCGCATCGCATGGATTGTGGAAGCACCTTTGTTATAAGTGTGAACTCCATAGGTTATCGTTTCCGGCATTGGAGACAAAGCTAAATAGGCACCATCATCATTTTTAGCTCTGTTCATCACCGTACGGAAATTATTTTCTACCTGGTTATAAAATTCTGCAGGTCCATCTTTGAATTCGAAGAAAAGATGGGCGCCATATTCGGAATTTCCTTCCTTAATCCACATATTGTGAGATGAGCTCATCGTAATCGCATTTCCCCACCAGTGATGACAAAGTTCGTGCGCCATCAACCTATCACTAGTAGTAGTTCCATTCGCCGCAAAATCCGGGTAAGCCACACAAGTTGAGTGCTCCATTGCTCCTCTGGAAACCATTACATAACCGATTCTCTCCCAGATATACCTGCCATACCAATGTTCAAATGCTTCCATGGCTTTATCCAGATTGACAAATGAATTCTTGGTGGTATTGATTGTATTGGATTTAGAAATAATCTGCACCGGAATTACCGCGCCATCGATGGAAGAAACATAATCATATTCATATGTGTCATAATCGCTCGCTGCTACACCTACTAAATATGTTGGCAGTTGCTGGTTCATAGAATATGATCGCACTATTGTACCACCCTTATCCTCCTCTCCTAAAAACGTTCCTACTGCAAAGCTATTGATACCTTTTATGGTCTCAATATTTATCTCATAGGTTGCTCTTTCAACAAAATTATCAAAACAAGGAAACCAAGCTCTTCCGTAGTTGTGCGGTTTATCTTGTAAACCAATTCCCAAGTTGTAAGCATAGCCATCCTCGAAATAAAAACCACCAAAACCTGAAGCAGAAGTCATCGGAGTGCCTCCGTAATCAACAGTAACCTGATATACTGAATCTTTGACAAGTATTTCCGGGAAATAGACAGTCAATAATGGTCCTTCATGAAGATAGCTCAAGGTGTCTTCTCCGGTCACTACTGAAAAGACATCAAGCTGTTCGAGGTCAAGGTTGATATAATCGATATCGTCCATTTTTACCTCAAAAAAAACTGTCGTTACTGCCTCCAACCGGCTCTGATTGCTTTTCGTGAGGTCGAGATTAATCCTGTAATTTATAATATCGAATGTGTCACTTCTCTCTCGTGATGCTCTAATCCAAGCCCTATCTTCATCAGATACCGGAATGTGTCCCAATTTATTTTTGGTAAAATGGCAGCCGAAATGATGATCATGTGGTTCTGTTTGAGAAAATAATACACTCCAAAACAAGAGCGCACAGATAAGAGTAAAATATTTCATAAAAGAGATTTTTTAAATAAGAATACTAATGTAGGCATTTTTCGGGAAATATTTAATCAAATTAATATTCAAGACCACCTAAAATATTTATATATGAGAGTAGGTAAGTAAATGCGGATAAAAAAAATTAAACCTGTAAAGATTTTCTAAAACATTTACAGAAAGTCGGTGTTTCTATTATCTTAACCAAAAAACAATGAATATGAAATTCAAAAATCTTTTACTTATTTTATGTATTGCAGCTTCTCCCTTCATGATGGAAGCACAAATTATGACACCTCAGCCAAGTCCTTCAGCTAAATTAGAGCAGAAAGTTGGTTTGGGCACAGTTACTGTTGAATATTCACGACCAAGTGTTAGAGATAGAGAGATTTATGGCAATCTAGTGCCTTACGGTAAATACTGGAGAACAGGTGCGAATGCAGCTACTAAAGTTACTTTCAGCGAAGATGTCAAAATAGGTGGAAAAGAAGTTAAAGCAGGAACATATTCTATGTTTACAATGCCCAATACACCAAATTGGGAAGTTATTTTCCATTCGAATACAAGCTATTACGGCTCGGGAGATACTTACGAGAAAGATGGAGAAGTGGCCAGAGTAAGTGCTACACCGAAAATGACAAATTCGAATGTTGAAACTTTCAGAATTGATATCAATGATATTAAATCGGGAGGAGCAAATATTGTTATCGAATGGGGAAATCAGCAATTGGCAGTGCCTTTCACAGTGAATACTGACGAGAAAGTGATAAAGTCAATAGAATCAGTAATGGCAGGTCCATCTGCGCGAGATTATTACATGGCAGCTTCTTACTACAATGCTGAAGGAAAGGATCCTAAGCAGGCATTAGAGTGGATGAACAAGGCTGTTGATGGAGGTATGAATCAGTTTTGGGTTTTGAGACAAAAATCTTTAATCCAAGCAAATGCAGGTGATTACAAAGGTGCGATCGAAACAGCCAATGCTTCTTTGAAAGCTGCTGAAGCTGCAAATAATGGCGATTATGTTAAGATGAATAAGGATTCGATTGCAGAATGGTCAAAGAAGAAATAATAATCTCTGCAAGAAAAGCCCAATTACTGCGTTACTCTCGTATTTGAATCAGTCATTTATCTCTTATAAAATCCTTGGATTCAAATACTTCGAAAGCCTTGTTCTTGGACTTTTCTTATCAGAGTTATCAAAAATTAAGTGATAAGATTTATTCTTTTTTTAAAGAGGTCGTATTCTATTGAATGCGACCTCTTTTACTTTTTACCATTGATGTGACGATAAAATACTGAGCTGCCATATAGGTCGTCATTACAATAATGCCTTGACCGGCAAAGCTTGAGACAAATTTTCCGTAAGCGAGAACACCATCTGACACCATAAATAATAAAGCTCCCAAAACTAATACTGAATAACCCGGCAAGGAATTTTTTCTAAGTATTGCTCCAGTAACCATTGTCCAGATTGTGAAAGCATAGACGATTACCGGAACCAGTAAATCTCCAAGGTTAGCCTTCAGGTAGAGAATTAGAAAAATTGTAACCGCTAGTGCTATCAATATTCCGATTCCTTTCACTAAGTTAATTTGTATCCCTTGCTTGAAAAAGTTAATTGAATAAATAATTTGCATAATTAGGAAGCTTCCTAAGCCGAGCATGAAATACATTTCACCGGAAAAAATGAGGAAAACATCCCCTAACAGCGCGAAAACGAGTCCTGTCAAAAATAAAAGATACTTATAGCCACAATTAATTACAAAAAAGTAAATAAGACTGAGCAAAATCAAGGGTTTACTGACAATCCTAATTGGAGGGTAAATTATCATCACCAAAATATCAAAAATACAAATACCAAGAAAAACAAGTAGAAAAGTTTTATTGATTGAATTCATAGCATTTGTATTATTTAACCAATACAAATTTATTCTATAATTTCAGATTGTGGTCGTTTAGGTGAAAATTGTTGGATTAAATATGAAATGAGGACAACCAGCACACAACCTATTAAATTGAGCCATAAGTATGCCAAATGAATAATGCCATAAAAATCCAAAGCAAAAACAGTAAGAACAAACAATTCTGTAATAATAGCAGCAATAATCACCGGCTTTCCTCCCACTGATTTGATAAAAAAGGCTACCATAAAGATTCCTAAAATTGTTCCATAAAATAGCGATCCAATGATATTCACTGCTTCGATCAAATTATCAAACAGAGAGGCAAAAATGGCAAAACTCAATGCCAAAACACCCCATAATACGGTAAACCATTTGGAAGCGCTCAAGTACTTTTTGTCAGAAATATTAGGAGCTATAGTCCTTTTATAAATATCTACTACAGTAGTTGTCGCTAAGGCATTCAATTCCGAAGCAGTGGAGGACATAGCGGCTGAAAAAATGACAGCTAGCAGCAAACCCACGATTCCGATCGGTAAATAATTCAATATAAAGTAGATGAAAATGTAATCGCCATCCTTTTGGTCGAGTTTATCATTAGTGGCTGTGACAACTTCTCTCGCCTCAGCTCGGATCTCCTGTTCGCGTTTGTCCAAGCTTTTCAAGGTTGCTTTATTGTTGGTCAGTGCATTTTCATCGTTGGCACGTCGGGAATCAATTACATCCTGAATGGCAATTTGTTTCTCAGCGAAAATACCATCGAGTTGCAACTCTAAATCCTTGTATTCTTGCGCTTGAATTTGATTTTCCTGGACTTGATTTACATTTCCCGGGTTAAAATGAAGTGGGGTTTTTTCAAATTGAAAGAAAATAAAAACCATTACCCCCGTCAAAAGAATGAAAAACTGCATCGGAATCTTAAAAAGACCATTGAACATCAAGCCCATCCTGCTTTCTGTCAATGATTTACCGGATAAATACCGCTGAACTTGCGATTGATCAGTTCCAAAATAGGACAGAAAAAGGAATGTACCGCCCAGCATAGCCGACCAAATATTATAACGATCAGAAAGATCAAATTCAAAGTTTACAATCTCCATTTTGCCCATGTCGCCCGCCAAATGCAACGCTTCGGTAAAAGTCAAATGATCGCTGAAATAGTTGACGATATAAAAAAAAGCTATAAACATCCCCCCCATTATCACCAACATTTGCTGCTTTTGCGTTTGCGAAACAGCACTAGTGCCGCCTGCTACAGTGTAGATGATCACCAAAATTCCAATTACCAAATTAGTCAGTGTCAAATGCCAACCCAGAATGGTGGACAAAATAATAGCAGGAGCGTAAATAGTAATTCCTGCTGCCAAACCCCTTTGAACTAGAAATAGCCCCGCTGTCAACAACCTACTGGGTAGACCAAGTCTGGTTTCTAAAAACTCATAAGCTGTATACACTTTCATCCTGTAGTACAAAGGCAGAATAAAAGCTGAGAGGATAATCATTGCCAGGGGTAAACCAAAATAGAATTGTACAAAGCCCATTCCATCGTTAAAAGCTTGGCCCGGAGTAGACAAAAATGTAATAGCTGATGCCTGTGTCGCCATGATCGACAAGCCCACCATCCAATAAGGCATCTCTTGATTTCCACGTAAGTAGGACTCCGCCGAGTTGATCTTTCGAGTCTTCCAAATACCGTAAATAACAATAAATAGTAAAGTTCCCGCAAGTATAGTCCAATCTATAGGATGCATAATTTATTGGTTATACTTGAAGGTCAGGTAAATAAAAAACAGCACTAAAATCAATTGAATAATTATAAGAGCTGTATAGATGTTGCTCCATTTTTTCAAAAATGGTGCTTTTTCTAATTCAGCTTCAATTGATTCGGTTTTTTTCAAATTTTATTGGTTTGTATCCGCCAGAGAAATCATGTTGACAAAAAGTTTATAGGCTCCCGGCACTCCGGCAGGCAATTGCCTGAACCAGGAATATCCGGTGTAGACAAAATGACCCTTGCCATGATTTGCGATGAGCATGCCACCCTCTTTTTTAGATTCTCCTATGTCATTTCCACTCAGAACTGCAGTATATTTATCATTCCATTCGGAGGCAAAGTATAATCCTCTTTCTTGAACCCAGCCATCAAAATCCTTCGCTTCTATCTTGTTTGGATAATTAAATATAGGATGTGTGGGCTGCAAAATAGTCATTCTAGCATTCTCGTCACTTATTCTTTCTCTGTTAATACGAAGCGGAAATGGTCCGGGATTTTCTACGTACAATGGTCGATTAACATTGTATTGTTGAATCAAAACGCCGCCATTTTCAACGTATTTCATCAAATCGGTATAGAGATACTTCATCTCTTCCACGGTATTCAGCACTCTAATTCCAAGAATTATAACCGGATAATCAGCAAATCTAGATGAGACATTATTTTCTTTGATGTCAATAATTTCCACTTCATAACCTATTTGTGACAAAGCAGCCGGCACGGCATCTCCCGAGCCTACTATATACCCAATTCGATTATTATTCCCCCTTTTGAGAGGAATGCATTCGAAACTTGCTTGATTTTTCCTGAAAATAGTCTGTGTTTGGATATGATCGTATTCAATATTTTCTAATTTATTGTCAAATCGCTCCCCTTCGTATTCAACAAAGGCAGTTCCGGTTACTTTGGCATCAGAAGTCAATGGTGTGACTTCAAAATCAAAAGATACGCTCTGCCCGTCTACAGCGAGAGAAAATGGTATTTCTTTGGGTGAAATACGCCAGTTTTCATTGAGATCCAATCTCGCCACTCCTTCGATATTTGATTTACCGGCAGTCACCTTTACAGAAATCATATTACTTTTCCCGGATTCAAAAATGTGAACCGGATCAACGATTTCCACAGTAACGGGTGGAGCGATAACGAAAGGTTGATAAATTTCACCTGAAGCAGGGTCAACGTACTTAAAAATTACATCTTTATTGTAATTAATTATCTCGCCATTGATAGAAATACTGAAATTGACGATGTAGGCAGCCGGGCTTTCGGGTTGACCGATTTGCTTGGCATCGCTTACCGAATACATCCCCATGGTTCCCTCATTTTCTAACCAATAGGGCGTGCTGTACTTCTTATTTTTATCGACAGAGATAAGAGTTGTTTCAGCTAATAAAACATTGGAAATTAAAGGTTTACTTTCGGATAGCAAAGATTGTCCGTTTTCGACAATGGAAATATTTTCAACAGAAATCGGCAAGGAGCTTCTGTTAATCAGTTCAAGATTTAAATTGAATTCACCTCCAGGATAACTTTTGGAAATATTGGTATTTGCCTCGAGAAATAATCCCGCACACTTATAAATCAAATCATTTACTTCCAGTAATTTTTTCTCTTTCCAAAAATCATCTTCAACTTTCTCAATCAATTTGCGAATCTCTAGAAGTGCTGAAACATTTTTTTCAGGATTGACGAAGTTGAAATTATCTTGTAAATTCTTAATTGCCTTCGCTACCGGCTCCCCTCCTTCCAACCTGTTCCAGGTAAAATCAAAGCCGTCCAAAAGATTTTTACTACTTGGCCTTTTGCCTTTGAGGTATCTCACGTATTCAATGTTCTCACCGCGCGAGGTAGCTGAGCCAAAGCCCTGGCATTTGTGCATACTACGGGAATAAGCGGCTATTTCATTATTGGAAAGTCCAAGAGATGGATAAAAGGTGCCAATATCAACATTATATAGATCTGTTTTGTCTGCTTTCTCAAACGCCTCCTGTGAGCCGTAAAACCACCAGGATGTATTGAAAAATAATGATTTAGGTTCCCAAGTGGAAACATATTCTAATTGCTCGGGAAAAACGGTAGCATCGGCAGCCTTTTCAAAATTTTCTACAGATAGCATAGCGCTGGCCGTGTGATGGCCGTGGGTTTTGCCATTGGAATCGTGATCGAATCTATTGATAATAATATCGGGTCTGGTGCTTCTTATCGCCCAAATAAAATCGTGATTGATGGAATCCAGGTTCCAAATATCAAGGGTTTCATCAGCGGTTTTCGAAAAGCCGAAATCATTGGCACGGGTAAAAAGTTGCTTTCCACCGTCAATTTTTCGGGCTTCCAACAACTCCTGTGTTCTAAGAACCCCTAGGAGTGGTCCTATTTCCTCTCCAATTAGATTCTGACCGCCATCCCCTCTTGTCAGGGACAAATAGGTAGTCTCCAGATGGTATTCATTCACTAATAAAGATATCAGTCTCGTATTTTCATCATCCGGATGTGCTGCCACATAGAGAATGCTTCCCACTGTCCCCAATTTTTCCAAATCATAGTACATATGCGTAGCTGAATTTTTCGAATCCGACTGTGAAAAGCTGCTAAAATGCAGCAATAGTAAAATACTAAATGATATTAATCTTAAAAACATTCGTGATACTTAAAATGGAATAAATTATTTCCCCGGCAGACCTCTTCCCATCATATTTGCCATGTTGCCACCTTTAGACATCATATGCATCATCTTCTTCATCTGGTCAAATTGCTTGATAAACATATTTATTTCATTAATGTTTTTGCCGCAACCTTTTGCTATTCTCTTTTTTCTGGACATATTTAGAATCTCAGGATTACCTCTTTCTTCAGGAGTCATTGAGAAAATGATAGATTCAACCTTCGAAAAAGCACTGTCATCGATATCGAGATCTTTTGTCATTTTACTGATGCCCGGGATCATTCCCAAGAGACTTTTCAGATCACCCATTCTCCGGATCTGATTGAGTTGGGTAAGAAAATCATTAAAATCAAACTTATTCTTCTTGATTTTCTTTTCTAGTTTCTTAGCTTCTTGCTCATCAAACTGTGCCTGCGCTTTCTCTACGAAGGAAACAATATCCCCCATTCCGAGAATCCGCTGCGCCATCCTTTCCGGGTAGAATACATCCAGCGTATCCAATTTTTCTCCCATGGAGACGAATTTGATAGGCTTTCCAACTGTGTATTTAATTGAAAGTGCAGCACCACCTCTGGTATCACCGTCCATCTTCGTGAGGACAACTCCATCGAAATTCAATCTGTCATTGAAAGCTTTCGCGGTATTCACTGCATCCTGACCTGTCATGGCATCCACCACAAAAAGTGTTTCGGTAGGATTTATGGCAGCCTTAATTTTTTCGATCTCGTTCATCATCGCCTCATCAACAGCAAGTCTTCCCGCTGTATCGACGATGACAACATCGAGGTTATTTTCAATAGCATATTGAATAGCTCTTTTGGAAATATCAACCGGATCTTTACTTTCAATATCCTTAAAAACCGGAACATTAATCTGTTCACCCAAAACAGTTAATTGGTCGATCGCAGCCGGTCTGTAGACATCACAAGCCACCAAAAGTGGTTTTTTGTATTTGCTTGCCTTAAGATAATTAGCTAACTTACCTGAGAAAGTAGTTTTACCCGATCCCTGTAAGCCTGAAATTAGGATAATCCCGGGTTTTCCCGTCGTATTTATTCCAACCGATTGCCCGCCCATAAGCTCGATGAGCTCATCCTGAACGATTTTCACCATCAATTCGCCCGGCTTTACAGCAGAGAGAACATTTTTTTCACCCAAAGCTTCATCCTTCACTTTATCGGTGAATTCCTTGGCAATTTTATAGTTAACATCCGCTGCTACAAGTGCTCTTCTTATCTCCTTTACCGACTCAGCAATGTTTAATTCCGTTAATTTATGGTCACCTTTCAGCGTCTTAAACGCACCTTCTAGTTTATCGCTTAAACTCTCGAACATAATGTCTAATATTTTATCTTTTTTTCAACAATGGGCAAATATAAGGATTATCGTAGAATTGATCACCTTTAATTTCCACCTACATTTGTACTTTTTACAATAAATGGGAAAAATGATAATTCGAATTGTTCCAAAAACCATTTCGGAAACTGATAAAATATGTTTCCTTTAATAAGACCATAATTTATTTGTGCCAATATTGCTACCTTTGCACAAAATAAGAGGTGATTTATGATCAAACTGGAAGATATCCTGGTAAAAGAGGAAAATGAATATATAATTGTCAATAAGCCCGCGGGAGTGCTATCTATCCCCGATCGATTTGATCATAACAAATTGAATATTTTCGGCTTTTTACAAAGATTTTATCCTGAAATATATTCCGTTCACAGACTTGATCGAGAAACTAGCGGCATTCTTATCTATGCCAAAACGAAAGAAATTCATAGATATCTGAGTCAGGGATTTGAGAAGCGGACCATTGATAAATACTATCTGGCACTCGTCAATGGAATCGTTACAGATGATACTGGATTGATCGACAAAAAAATCGATAAAGATAAATTCAGACCCGGAAGGATGATTGTCAGCGGCTCGGGAAAGGAATCACAAACGGAGTATCGTGTGGTGGAACGTTTCGATCAATGTTCTTTGGTAGAAGCCAAGCTTTTGACAGGCAGAACCCACCAAATTCGAGTTCATTTTCAGGCATTGGGTTACCCTTTACTGGTGGATCCGGATTACGGGGGGAAAGAGGCCGTTTTTATTTCTGATGTCAAGGGTAAAAAGTTCAACATAGGGAAGTACGTGGAAGAACAACCAATAATGTCAAGGGTGAGTCTTCACGCTTGGCGATTACAATTTACTTTACCGGAAAGTGAGGAAATTATCACTTATGAGGTAGATCCACCCAAAGATTTTAGAGCATTGCTCAACCAATTAAGAAAATGGAAGCGATAATTATTTTTCTAAAATAGTATTTACGGAAAACTAAATAGACTCTTGTTCATTTTCCTCGCCCCAATTAGTTTGTGCCAGATAGATGAGAATGAATCCAATGAGGGTCATGATTATTTTCAGTAAAAAACCAATTCCTGTACCGAAATATTCCATCCACAGTAAGAAAGTCAAATTGATACCTACCAATGATAAACCTATCGATCCAAAACCGAGGATAAAGAATATAAAGCCTAAAAAAGATACTAAATTTTTATTTTTCATTACATTAAATTCGATTGCAAAGTTAACTAAAACAATTTATTATTGTTTGCCACTACGGAAAACATTTCAATTTTATGGCAGTTCGAGGCGTTTTCACTAAATTCGTTTCGATAAATAATTTAGTATGTTGAAGATTATTGAGTGTCCAAGAGATGCTATGCAGGGAATAAAGGAAATGATACCCACCGAAAGCAAGGTAAGGTATCTGAACCAGCTTCTCAAGGTGGGGTTTGACACCCTTGACGCCGGCTCTTTTGTCTCGCCTAAGGCAATCCCACAAATGGCGGATACTAAATTAGTCCTCGATCAAATAGATTGGAAAAATAGCGATACGAAACTACTTACCATTGTCGCTAATGTCAGAGGTGCAAAAGATGCTTGTGAATTTGAACAGGTTAAATATCTTGGTTTTCCATTTTCTATTTCCGAAACTTTCCAGCTGAGAAATACCAATTCTACGATGGAAGAATCCATTGATCGGGTCAAGGAGATTCAAGATCTATGTTTGCAACACAATAAAGAATTGGTAGTCTATATTTCAATGGGTTTTGGGAATCCGTATGGCGATATTTGGAATGCTGAAATTGTACAAATGTGGACTGAGCGATTAGCCGATCTTGGTGTTAAAATTTTATCACTCTCCGATACAATTGGTGTTTCTAACCCCATAAATATCTCTTACATTTTCTCCTCATTAATTTCTGAATTTCCCAACATCGAGTTTGGAGCACATCTCCATACAACCCCTACGACCTGGAAAGAGAAAGTCCATGCTGCTTATGAAAATGGCTGCAGACGGTTTGATGGAGCCATCAAGGGATTCGGCGGTTGCCCAATGGCCAAGGATGAGCTTACCGGAAATATGCCTACAGAAAATATGCTTTCCTATTTTGATCTCCATGATATTGATATCAATATCGACAGAAAGGAATTTAATAAATCATTGAATATGGCAATGGATATTTTTCCTTAAACCGGCATTTCCAACAAGTTTATACGTGTTATTTATTGGTTGAAATTAAATGTCAAGCCAAAAATAATCGCGCCTTCTCCCCTATTTCCATCCATTACAGTTAAAGGAACGTATTCTATCCGTAATGGGCGAATGAATTTCCAGCCGATATTGTCCAAGCCGATCGAAGGTTCGAAATAATATTCCATCGTCTCACTGTGCGCTGCCCGAAGACCCAGCACGGTTCTAAATCCGGTTTTTCTTAAAAGTGGCAATCGCGACATGATCGATCCCATAAAATTATGTTCATAATGCAATGTCGCAAAACGATCCCTGCTAAAAGTATAAAAAGGCAAGGCTCTAAAGAAATCCATTCGATTTAAATTGGTCTTGAACAATGCCTCATTTCCATTAAAATAGAAGAAATCCGTCGCTAAAAGATCTGTATTTCCTAAAAATTTACCAACATTCAGCTTGAATTCAGAATAACCCATAGCTCCAATTGAAATATTGGTTTTTTCAATGCTGACACTTGCCAATTGGTTAATATCAGAAGTAAGGTCAGTAAACCAAAATTGATAATTAAAAGTAAACACAGGCCATTTCGAACCAAAAAGCAAATATCTGTCCGGTAAATTCTTGAACTGATTCTTAGGATGAAGTCTGAAAGATAATCCGGTTTTGAAATATGAATGTGTCTGAAAATCACTTATTACTTCACCATCGCTAATAATAACATTGGGTTCAAAATCTCTCTTCGTCTTAAAGTAGGAACTAGTACGTGTATTCTCTAAAGTATTTCGCTGTCCACCTTCAAAACTGACCGAATATCTGGCGTCGGGTCCTAATAATTTGCTGTGCGTAAATTGCGCATAGCGTTTTTCATAAAATCTTGCATAGTTTATTGAAAATAGAGAATTGTAGAAATTAGATTCCAATCCCGTAGTTGAAAATTCAGGATTAAAATTAACGTATTGCACGCCACCGGCAATTTGAAAATTAACCGGCAGTTTTCGTTTCAATCCGAAATCAATGCCTCCAAATGGCAGGAATTTTTTATTGCTAAATCCATAAATCACATCCGTAAAAAACTCCAAACGGTATTTTTCAGGTTGAATTCTATAATAAAATCTAGTACCTAAAGTAATACCTTGAATGGGATTAAAAACACTATATTTAAACAGAGGATCGTATCCCCATACTGTATTTGTCCGCCAATCCCGATGGCTATATCCCATAGAGATATTGTTAAGCGTAAAAGCATTGGATCTTTTTTGCAATGAATCTTTATACTCCGGGGAATCATATACAGTTTGTAGACTATCCTTCACTTCATAATCCCTGATTTCTTCTATTGCCAAAGGAATAGGTCTAATACTGTCCCAATACGAAATTGACTTCAGATTGGCATCATCAACTATTCTTACCACCTCCCGATTTTTAAGATCCAAATCCGACCTTTCAACAGTAAAATCATAATCCTTAAAAACGCCTGAAAATACGCCATTGAATATAAAACCAAAGATATTCCCGGCTAAATACATATTTTGGTTATACAAGACCCATTTTTGGTCTTCAATTTCCACATAGTTTTGCTCCAAAGTCATAGTCTCCAATAATTCCGTACCAAATCTAAAACCATCCAGCTCAAAATCCACAGCGAAAATATTCCAGGAATTTTCAATGATGTAAATGTAGCCTGAGAATGCGGGAAGGGTTAAATTGCGAGGAATTAATTTAATTTTGTTCACTAGGTGGTCACCTTCGTAATAAGCTCCTTCGAGTCTATATTTGTAAAAATTAAAAGCATTCGGCGCGATGGGTGAAACTATCTCTTTATTAAAATTAATTGATTTTTCGTATGGATTTACTACCAATCCCACTGCCTGATTAAAGCTAAAGCCGGAGGAATTCCCACTAACGATGGAACTGTAAATAATTTCCTTGTATTCATTAGGGGAAAAATAGTAAAAGTCCGAAATGGTTTCCGATAAGTATAGTATTTTTTGGTCTTCGAACAGTTTCCGAGATGTAGAATCCATCATTTCGACAAAAAGGGGAGGCAGGGAATCAATTTTAATCTTTCCTTTTATGTATGTGGAACATTTCCATTTTTCGAACTGATTCAAATGAGATTCGCGGGCAGCCATAGCTTTGCGGATGATAGCATAGGCAGGATCTTCTTGGTTGGCAGAAATTACTAGATCATTTAACTGTATTGATTCAGGGAAGAGCTGGACCTCAATGAATTGTGGCTTACTATAATTGATTGTTTTCACAACAGTTTTATAGCCTAAAAATTTAAAAACGACTCTATTTGTTCCCTGTTTCAGATTAAGTACAAAATCTCCATCTATAGAGGAGGTCGTTCCTGTACTTGTATTTTCAATAAAAATATTGGTAAATGGAAGTGGATTTTTATTTTCATCAAGAACTTTGCCCTTTAACTGACTGAATAATAAAACTTGAGACCCTAAAATTATAATTATTATCAGAAGAGATCTTAGTATCATGAAAAATTATTGAGGAAGGATTTAATTAGTAAGTTCTTTCATTTCAATTCTTTCGGACTTTTGAAAAAGTCTTAAAAGCCAAAATGAACTAATTGTAAAATAAAGTACAATAATAGACATAAGAATGTAAAATTCCATATGTGAATTACCTAAATAATAAAAAGCTATCGAAAAACTTACAATTCTAATCATTTCCCATAAGGTAGCTAATTTATGTAACTCGAATATCCCCGAAAAGCTGATGGTACTCCAGACGATCAACAGTGAACCAACCACGATCTCAGGCGGAGAAATTTTACCTACATTGAAAAGAAAAAATGCAGTAACAACCAAAAGGAAAATGAATTGAAATAACACATATCTATTCATTTTTCCGGGATAAGGAATGTCGAATTTCTGCTCATCTCCGGTTATTTCTCCGGGTTTTCTGTATCCTCCCAAATTCTCCGGTAGCCACCCGGGCTTATAAACGAGATATTTTACTTTATCTCTTAAGGAAGATATGCGGCTCATTTCCTTTCTCATCACATCATAGTGTGATAGGTTGATCCACACCGGATTCCAGCTATTTACCGGTGTTGTAATTCCATAGGTAGGTCTTTCTTTCTCTTCGGCAAACGTGCCAAACCATTTGTCAAATATGATGAAAGTGCCGCCGTGGTTTTTGTCGATATATTGAGGATTTCTACCATGATGAACCCTATGGTGTGAAGGAGTATTGAGGATATGTTCCAACCATCCCATTTTACCGATCACCTCCGTATGAATCCAAAATTGATATAATAAATTTAAACCGCTCACCAGAATCAGCATAATTGGATCGAAACCAATCACAGCGAGAGGCAAATAAAAAGCAAAGGTCCATATTGTCTGTGTCGAACTTTGTCTCAATGCAACTGATAAATTATATTCTTCGCTGGAATGGTGCACTACATGCCCTCCCCAAAACAGGTTGATCTCATGACTCAACCTATGTGCCCAATAATAACAGAAATCATATAAGAAGAATAAAATGAAAAATGTCCAAGCATTACTCGGAATTTCCCAGAGAGCCAAATGTTCAAATACTAGAGTATAAACACCAATGGAAAGCACTTTGAGGAATACCCCTGTCACTTGAGATAAAATTCCAAGGTTTATATTGGTCAATGAATCATTAATTCGATAGGTATCCTGTTTTTGAAAGCGCAACACGACCAATTCTATCCCCATAAGGATGAAATAGAATGGTATTGCCAAAATTACAGGACTCAGATTCATTTATAAATAAAATTTCAAGTACTAAAAATAAATAAAAATCGGCTAAGTCTAAAATTAAAGGGGAACAATTGTCCCCCTTCAGAAATTATCTTAAAAACATCAGTTCTCGGTATTTCACCAAAGGCCAGATACTATCATCCACCAAATATTCTAAATTATCAGTACAAACTCTAATTTCGTCCATTATCGGCTTTAATCTATTACAATATCCCTGCGCTTTGCCTTCGACAGTCTTAGAAGTGTGGATATCATGTCTAACTCTCCTCATCTCTTCAATAAGATGTTTTACTTTGTTGATATAGCCACCCAGGTCATTTACCAATTCCAATTGACCGGAATAAGCAGCCTCCCCAAGACCCAATTTCATCAATTCATTAACATTCTGAGCTACTTGCGTTTGATATCTAATCGATGCCGGAAGAATATGATTAAGTATCAACTCACCAAGAGTTCTGGACTCGATTTGAAGCCTTTTAACATAGCTTTCATGCATCACTTCTATATGTGCTTCAATCTCCACTTCACTGAATACGCCGGTTTCTTTCCAAAGCTTTTTAGATTTTTCAGATATGTATGCTTCTAGGGCATCCGGGGTGTTGGTAATATTATTCAATCCTCTTCTTTCTGCCTCTTGTCTCCATTCCTCACTATACCCATCACCTGCAAAAATAATTGACTTGGATTCTTTGATATATTTTCGAACTATTGACAAAATAGCTACATCTTGGGTAACATTTTCACTTTCAATATAATTTTCGACCTCAGTTTTGAATTTACTCAATTGAGATGCCATGATAGTATTCATGATAGTCATGGTGGCAGCACAGTTCTGGGAAGAGCCCACCATTCTGATTTCAAACTTATTTCCCGTAAAGGCAAAAGGAGAAGTTCTGTTCCTGTCAGTATTATCCATCTGCAAATTAGGAACTCTGCTGAGCAAGTTTAGTACATTCTTAACATCTTGCTCTGTGTCTCTTCCGTTCTCGATCTGAGTGAGTAATTTTTCAAGAAAATCACCGATAAAAATAGAAACGATTGCAGGCGGAGCTTCATTAGCACCTAGTCTATGGTCGTTAGAATGCGTTGCAACGGAAGCACGAAGTAGGTCAGAGTGTTCAAATACAGCTCTAATCGTGTTAACGAAGAAAGTTAAAAATCTCAAGTTTTTTCCGGGCACATCACCGGGAGATAATAAATTTTTCCCTGTATTAGTTGCCAAAGACCAGTTATTATGTTTTCCGGAGCCATTTACACCTGCAAAAGGCTTTTCATGCAACAAAACTCTAAATTTATGTCGTTTAGCCACCCTTTCCATAATATCCATCAACAGCTGGTTATGGTCTACGGCTATGTTCACCTCTTCAAATTGTGGAGCCAATTCATATTGACAAGGAGCTACTTCATTATGCCTCGTTCTGACTGGGATACCTAATTTATGGCATTCTGTTTCCAGGTCTCTCATGTAGGCATAAACTCTTTCCGGAATTGAACCAAAATAGTGATCGTCTAGCTGTTGACCACGTGGAGAAGTTTTGCCAATTAAAGTTCTTCCTGTCAAGATAAGATCAGGCCTTGAATTAAACATAGCCTCATCGATAAGAAAATATTCCTGTTCCCAGCCAAGCGTAACAAAAACTTTATTCACTGCCTTGTCAAACATTTGACAAATAGGCACTGCTGCATCTTCTATCAAGGCTTGAGATTTCAAAAGAGGCAATTTATAATCCAATGCCTCACCGGAATAAGTTACAAAAATGGTAGGAATACATAAAGTCTTACCATCTCCTACCTCTAAAATAAATGCAGGGGAAGTAGGATCCCAAGCTGTGTATCCTCGCGCTTCGAAAGTTGAGCGCAGCCCACCGCCTGGAAAGCTGGATCCATCAGGCTCTTGTTGAGCCAAAAGTTTACCGCTAAACTCTTCTATCGGTTTTCCTTCGCCATCAAGTGTAAAAAATGAGTCGTGCTTTTCAGCTGTTTTGCCGGTTAGGGGTTGAAACCAGTGCGCATAGTGAGTAGCACCCATGTCCATGGCCCAATTTTTCATAGCTTCAGAAATCGTGTTAGCGACTTCAGAGTCCAGATTATTGCCGGATTGGATAGAAGCTTTTACACTCAAATAGGTGTCCTCTGCCAGATACTTTTGCATTGTATCATCATTGAACACATTACACCCGAAAAATTCAGAAATTTTAGAATTGGGGATATGACTGTATTCAATGTCATATTCAGTACGTTTGAAAATGGCCTCAATAGCTGAAAACCTGGACATATTTGTAGTTTTAGTTAAGTGGTTAAAATTAAGGTGTAAAGTTAAGCCTAATTTTACTTTTTAGAAACATTGACAGGGGTTTTATATTAATTTTTTAGTAACTATTAACGTAGATGCTTTCAAAAGATAAAAATAGTTTATTTTTCGTCAGACGAATCTGCTTTTGGCGTTAATAGCAGCGCTATTGACAAGAAAAGAGATGAAGTATCACAAAAAATAAACATTTTTGGATTGAAATTGATCATACGTGAATAGTTACATTTTTAGAATAATTTATAGAAATTATTGGTGGAGTTTCAACAAAAGAAGATTTTTACTAACTTTAATTAAAATTAGTCCTCATTTGAAAACGATTCTAACTGTAATTATCATCTTATCTATTCCTATTTTTACAATTGGACAGATTCAGGATACAACCATGACTGCTGATCCAACGATGCAGATCATAGAAGAATTTATAGAGAATACAGAGACAGAAGTCTTCGATTTTACAGATTTTCAATTGGAATTGGAAGCCTATTTAAAAAGACCTCTGAACTTAAATAAAGCCAGTCGAGAGCAACTGGAGCAATTTCCATTTTTAGATCCCTTAGAGATAGATGGTATCCTTAATTATCGCGCTGAGGCAGGTGACTTTATATCCATCTATGAATTACAATCGGTTCCTGAATTGGACATGAGCAAGATAACCATACTTTCAAGATTTTTAACTGTTGAAGAATTGCAATTTGACCTTGATAAAAGTGTGCTTACCCGAATTAAAGAAAGCAGAAAAGAATTTTTTGCTCATACCACTACCGCACTGCAAGAAAGAAGGGGCTTTAAAAGTATCAATGGTGAAGAGCCTAAATATTTAGGTGATCCATTTAGATATTATCTGAGGTTCAGGGGTAGCTATGAAAATAAATTCTCCTATGGAGTTGCTGCGGAGAAGGATATTGGGGAGCCTTGGCAGAAGCAAGGTTTTGATTATTATACGGCACATGTATTTATTAGAGATGTTAATAAAAGGATAAAAGCGCTCGCACTGGGTGATTATAATGTCAGTTTGGGGCAGGGCTTGATTTTGCATACGGGATTTGGAAGGGGCAAAAGTATTTTTACGACACAGACTAAGAAGGGCGGTTATACCATACGTCCTTCAACGGGTGTGAATGAATTTTTATTCTTTAGGGGGGCGGCGGTTACACTCAATTTGCCGGCGAATTTTGAATTGACACTTTTCGGTTCATACAGAGATATTGACGGCACAGTGCGAGTTGACTCATTAGAAAGCGGTGGCGCTGAAGTCTTTTTCTCCTCTATCCAATCATCAGGTCTTCATCGCACCAAATCGGAAATTGCCAATAGAGATGCTATTAAAAATACTTCTATTGGTGGCAATCTGAAATATAGTCAGAGGAATTTGTCGATTGGAGTAAATGCGCTTTACGACAGATTTAGCGCCCCATTAGTTTATAGGGATGCACCTTATAATAGATTTCGACTCAATGGGACAGAGTTAATGAATGTTTCTCTTGATTATACCTATATTATGAAGAATGTTCACTTCTATGGGGAAACTGCCATGAGCGATAATGGAGGTTTGGCAACCTTAAATGGGATCCTACTGGGACTTCATCCCAAGGCAAATGCAGCCATCGTGTACAGGAATTTTCAAGCAAATTATCAGAATATCAATGGAAACACTTTTTCGGAGACGATTAGTCCGGAAAACGAAGAGGGTATATATCTCGGTACCGAAATCAAGCCAAACTATAATTGGAATATTTCATTCTATGGTGATTTTTTCAAACATCCCTGGCTCAGATTTAATGCCGATGCTCCTTCCTACGGTCAGGAATTTCTCGGAAGAGTAACTTATAGGGTTAAACGTAAAATGGAAACTTATCTTCATTTTCGCTACGAAAGCAAAGATAGAAATTATAGACCTGAAGATGTGGCGACTAATATTTTAATCCCCTTTGTAAGACAACAAATAAGGTGGCATATCGAATATGTTGCGACGAAAGGTATTGTACTCAGGAACAGAATTGAATTCTCGAAAGCCGGCAGACTTTCTCTCGGACAAGAAAGTAATGGCTTTATGATTTTGCAGGACATAATCTGTAAGCCAATAGGTTCACCTTTTAGTTTTACCGGTAGATTGGCATTATTTCAAACGGACGACTATGACTCGAGAATCTACGCTTATGAAAATGATTTAGTCTATAATTTTTCTATCCCACCGTATTTTGGACAAGGGATGAGAACCTACCTTAATTTAAGATATACTGGCATCAGAAATCTATCTATCGAAGCCAGAATAGCAAATACTAAATTTTTTAATCAGGATGGTATTGGAAGCGGAAATGATATGATTGAAGGAAATAATCGAACTGATATTAGAATACAACTTATTTATCGAATATAAATTTCCTTTAAGTAATTTCTTACAATATTCAGATTTTAAGTAGCATTCATTCTACACTGTTAATATTAAAACAATAATTGTTAATAAATTTCAAATTTTTTCTAAAAAATAAGATTTGATATAAAATATTTGTGCTATATTTATTCAGTCATACAAAATATTTTATCAAGTAAATCTCAACAATATGCAGAAAAGTTTACATATTTTTTTGATACTAGCAACATGTGTTTTTCTTTCAGCTTGTAAAAAGGAGCCACTTCCAGATATATATGCAATTAATGAAACACCATATTACCCGGATTTAAAAGTTAGTAATGAATGGAATTCTGAAAGTTTGGGTTCTCCCGATTATGAATTTATATTTGCTGACAGTGAAGTAGTAATTGTTTCAAACGATGCCTCGATTAAGGCATTTAATTCAGAGGATGGCTCTTTGCTTTGGAATTATGAGATAGCTCCTTTTGAGTCGTCATTACATTTAAAATATCATTATTATGATGGTAACGTATATATAATGCATTATGATGATAATTCAAATAGTATTTCCGAAACCACAAATGGGAATATCACTACTATAAATGTGACAACCGGGATCGAAACAAAGCAAATCGAATACGAATCAGTAAATCCGGAATTAGAACAAGTTATAAATATATATCCTTACCAAGATAATGTTTTGATTTTTTCCAATTTTGATGATGAAAATGATGAAAATGTATTAAACATATATAATTTAAATTTACAAACTAATGAAATTTCTATTATATCCGAGAATTTCAAAACACTGCACCATCTTGATATAAAAAATTCTGTTGTAGATACTAAAGATGGCATTTTCATTTTTCCAGTTCTTCAAATGGAAAATCAAATGATCAATACATATTTAAATATTATTGATCTCAATAACTATTCAATTAAAAGTATTCTTGTTGAAAATTATCATTTTAATTTCCATAGTTACGTATATTATTCCAAAGGCATAGCGATTATTGCAACTTCTCAAACTGATAATTTTGCTCTAGCTGTAGATATAAATACGGGTGAAAATCTATGGAAAGATAAAGCCCCGGATTTTATGTTGACGCATTTGGAAAGAGATTTTGGCTTTGAAGAAGGTTTTGGACCTGGTTTGGTTCACCATGATAGAACAAATAATTATTATAGAATATATCCTTTAAATTATAGTATAAATCCGACCTTGGTTCAATTCCATCCAGAGAAATATATCTTCATGGATATCACCGACAAATATGATACAGATAGTGGAAATACTTACGATTATATCTCTTTATTTGATCTAAATGATGGAAAAATGCTAATTAGTACTCGGCTTGATATCTCAGCAACAAAGCTCCATATCGGATTAGAACCTGAAAAAATATATACTATTTCAGATTCACGGATTTATCAATTTTCTCATCCCTTATAAATCGAAAAATATGAAAATTTCAATTTACACCATAACAGTTTTATTGGGTTTACTTTTTACATCCAAACAAATCTCCGCTCAAGTAGTATTTGAATTAAATGCTACTGCCGGAATTTCACAAATGACAAATCCGGAAGACTATTTTCGCATATCAGAATTTGATATTTTTAATCCGGATTACAAATTTGGCTTTTCTAATGGGGTATTTTTTAAAGGACTGATACACAATAATAATGTGAATTTCGGATTCCAAGCCGGAATTCAGAAAATTTCACACAGATTGCAAATTAATATGGAGCGCGAAGAAGCTTATAGTTGGCTTAAAAGAGATTCCCATTATAGTTTTCGATATTATGGAATAGTTACGGGCGGTTTGATTCAATTTAATTTATTTTCTTCAGAAAAATTAACACTTAAACCGCAAATTGGGATAAATATTAACTTGCCAATTTACGAACAATTGCATTTGAAACAGACGAGTCTTTCATACCATGAAATGAAAGAGGAAACTGTTCGTTATCTGGAAGGTGATCTAGTGGGTGAAACTTCATCATTAAATGGGATTTCTATTGTAGAATTTGTTCCAACCATTGGTTTAATATTTGGCTTTCCCTCCATCGCTCCTCATTTTAACATTAGCCTAGAATACCAGAGGTATATCAATCCAAGTATTGAGCAGGGCGCCGCTCAGTATAATATATTTAATCTGGGAATCGGCTATGTATTTAATCCAACATCAAAGTTAGAATAACTACAAAGGATAAATTAAATATTTTTGCCGAATCCGGTCGAAAGCTTTTAAGTCTTTCGACCATTTTTCTTTGATTTCATTTTCATTCAGGCGATTGATTATATCTAATCTTATTTGATCGTTACCTGCCAGCTTGTCGAAGAAGTCAGGATATTTAAAGAATGTAGATTGATTTTCTGTATGGTTGTATGCATCAATAATAAATTTGAGAGAAAAATCAGCTTCCTTAAATAATCCCTTTGGATCATATGCACTCAAGTCCAATCCATAACATTTTTGATTCTCCCATTTAGGTGACTTAGCATGGGCTAGTGCTTTAGGGACAAAATGGTAATTTTTATCCTTATATTGAGGATGACCATATTGCTGGAAAGGTAGCTCAGTT
>CALCSX010000060.1 GCA_937894165.1 uncultured Saprospiraceae bacterium
TCCAATAAACAATGAAATGATAAACAACACAGTGCTAAACAGCAAAGCGATAAACAACGCAGTGAAACCTTATCATTTAAACTATGGTTACTTTTAAAGAACCAAAATTGAAAAAATGACAATTCAAAATAACGACTGGAAAGTAAAAGATGACGAAATGCGGGCAGAATTCACCTTTGCAGACTTTTCTCAGGCATTTTCCTTTATGACCCGAGTGGCGCTGGAGGCAGAAAAACAAAATCATCACCCTACATGGACAAATACTTGGAATAAGGTGGAAATTAAATTGACAACTCATGACAAAGGCAATAAAGTGACTGAAAAAGACGAAAAGTTGGCCGAGTCTATATCAAAAATATTTCACGAAACACCTACTGTAGAAAAGTAGTCTTACTGTTTATTCTGAATAGGGCAATTTTAAATTATAAGAACTAAATTCTCTACCTTGTGGTTAATGTCAGCAATATTAACACTATAAACTAATGAATAAAGGTAGAACTTCATTTTTCCTAATTGCAGGGATTTTCCTTATTATTCTTTTTGGCAGATATTGGTATTTTCGACCCAAATTATCTTTGGGCGAGGTGGCTCCGGATTTTGTTTCTGTAGATTTCAGAGGTGATTCGATAAGTTTATCAGAATTTCAGGGTAGCTATTTACTTCTGGATTTTTGGGGCTCTTGGTGTGGGCCTTGTCGCAAGGATAATCCAAATATTGTGAAAATTTACGATGAGTTTAAGGATACAAGATTTAAAGATGGACAGGGATTGAAAATATTGTCGGTAGCTGTTGAAACCAATGAGGCAAGCTGGCGGAAAGCTGTAAAAAAGGACAATTTAAGCTGGGAGAATCATATCATTTCTACTGAAAAATTCGATCATCCTGTTTTAAAATTATACCAGATAAGGGAAATACCCACCAAATATTTAATCAATCCGAAAGGAATTATTGTCGGAGTTAATCCAAACTATGACGAAATGCGGAAAATTCTGACCAAGCGACAGTAAAAATATGACAAAATGTCTTAAAAAACAGTATGGCAAAGAAATTGATGAACTCCATAATAAAAAGATTTAAAATGGTTAAGGACGAAATAAATAACGCTTTTGACAACCAAGAGGAAATATTGAATAAATCTGAAGGGTCAAACGAGGAGACAAATACCGAAGAAACACAAGAAGTTCCAAATGAAGAAGGTAATGAGGGAGATTCTCAGGAAAATGTAGTGAAGGAGCTTGAAAACCAAATCGGTGAACTGAAAGATAAATACCTGAGACTTTTTGCTGAATTCGAAAATTATAAAAAGAGAACTGCCAAGGAAAAATTGGAAATGATAAGCTCTGCGGGTAAGAATACAATTGTCTCATTTCTGCCGGTACTCGATGATTTTGAGAGAGCTAAAATGGCTTCTGATGCCGAAAACTCTACAGAAACATTCAGTGAAGGCGTAAATTTGGTTTATAACAAATTTCAGCAAGCGCTAAAAAATCAAGGTTTGAGACCAATTGAGATCGAAGATGGCAAATTCGATCCGGAATATCAGGAAGCCATAAGTGAGATCCCGGCACCTACTGAGGAATTGAAAGGCAAGGTATTGGATGTGGTGGAGAAGGGATATTTTTTGGGTGACAAAGTGATAAGATACGCCAAAGTGGTGGTAGGAAAATAAATTAAAATAAGCGAACTACACAAGTAGATGCTGTAAAAATAAGAGAGAAAGCATAAAATGGCAAAAAGAGATTATTATGAGATATTGGGCGTAGCTAAAGGCGCTGATGAGACCGAGATCAAAAAATCATACCGTAAAATAGCGATGCAGTACCATCCGGATAGAAATCCTGATGATGCTACTGCTGAGGCAAAATTTAAAGAAGCTGCAGAGGCTTACGAGGTACTGAGCAATGCCGACAAAAGAGCGCGCTATGATAGATACGGTCACGCGGGAGTGAATGGCAATAGCGGAGGCTTTGGCGGCAGGGATGGTATGACGATGGAGGATATCTTTAGCCAGTTTGGAGATGTTTTTGGTGATGGTGGAAGCCCTTTCGATTCTTTTTTCGGAGGAGGAAGAAGCAGAGGAGGTAGAAGTCAAGGTCAACGAGGTAGCGACTTAAGAGTTAAAATAAGTCTGACACTTGAGGAAATAGCGAATGGTGTAACGAAGAAGATCAAAGTAAAAAAGCAAATAACTTGTAAGACCTGTTCCGGCAGTGGCGCTAAGAATAGCAATGCGGTGAAAACATGTTCCACCTGCGCGGGATCGGGAATGGTGCGGCAGGTGAGGAATACCTTTTTGGGGCAGATGCAGACGACGATGACTTGTCCCAATTGTAATGGAACCGGTCAGATGATCACTGATAAATGTGACACTTGTCAAGGTCGAGGCACCCATTCAGGAGAAGAGACGATAGAAATAAAAATTCCGGGGGGTGTAGCTACAGGCATGCAACTTTCTGTTTCCGGAAAAGGAAATGCGGGGGTAAAAGGTGGGCCGGCAGGAGATTTGTTGGTGTCCATCGAAGAATTGCCTCATGATATGTTCGACAGAGATGGGATTAATTTGATCTATGACTTTAATATCAGCTTCCCGAATGCTGTGTTGGGAACATCAATAGAAGTACCTACCATCGACGGTAAAGTTAAGGTCAAGGTTCCGGCGGGGACGACATCGGGTAAAGTATTCCGTCTCAAAGGCAAAGGACTACCTTCTGTGCAAAGCTATGAGAAAGGGGACCAATTGATCATAGTGAATGTATTTACCCCTAAGAAAATCAATGATGAAGAGCGAATCCTGATGGAAAAATTGGCCGAAATGCCCAATTTTAATCCTACCAATGAAAAATCAGAGAAAAATTTCTTCGAAAGAATGAAGGATATGTTTTCGTAGAGACGTTGCCGGAGATAAATTGTCAAAATGAGACGCAATGAATTGCGTCTCTACGGGTTCAATATTAAAATCAAATCATCCCATCATCGATTCAACCGTTAAAAATGAATAAAACATTATAATTAGACGAAAAATATTGTAGATGCAATATTTTGCATCTCTACCGTTTCAACATAACAATCGTTTTCCTTAGGAAAATAATATCGTGCTAAAAACTGATCACAAAATCCATCACAACTGCTGTAAACATCGCAGTAAATTCCTCTTCTTCCATCTCAAAATTCCGCTCGATATCACCAAAATCTCTCGCTAAAACCAGATTGATCTTTTTCTTGTCATTCTTCTTATCGAGTACAATCCACTTGATGATAGCATCGATATCCTCCACTTTAATTGTAGGAAAATCATAATATTTAAGAATATCATCTTTAATGACTTTTGCTATTTCATGCCTCATCAAACCCACTCTTCTCGATATGTCATTCTCAAAAATCATTCCCAGCGCAATAGCTTCTCCGTGTAAAAGCTCTTCTTCAGTATTTAAAAAATGGCTTTCTAAAGCGTGGCCAATAGTATGTCCCAGATTCAACATTTTCCTATAATCATTCTCCAAAGGGTCATTATTGACAATATCCCACTTAATTCCTATTATCCTCTTGATCCAATCTTCATCAATAGTTTCATGCTTCTTCAGCGCCTCAATAGCAAGATCGTAGACTTCACGACTGCTCAAAATCCCGTGTTTAATAGCTTCGGCAAGACCGGATTTCAGCTGACGCTCGGGCAGGGTCTTTAGGAAAACAGGGTCTATAAAAACCTGTTTCGGATTCCGAAAAATTCCCACCCCATTCTTAATGCCGTCCATATCAATCCCTGTCTTCCCTCCAACTGATGCATCGATCATCGAAAGCAAGGTCGTCGGAATATTCACAAAATCTATCCCCCTCATAAAAGTCCCTGCGCTAAATCCTCCCATGTCCCCTACAACCCCACCGCCCAAATTAACGACCAGACTCTTTCTGTTCATTCTTAAATCGAACAGCGTCTTCCAAATCTTCTGAACTATATTAATATTCTTGTTTGTCTCCCCGCTAGCTATTTCGATAATGTGGTAGGGAGTCTCACCAAAGGCTTCAGCTATAATGGGCAAACAAAAATGGCGCGTGTTTTCATCGCACAAGACAACAAATTCAGAATAAGCTGTAGCTGCAAGATATTCGTGTAATTGATCACTTACATTCAGATACTTGATGTGCAATTTTTCAGAAACGTTGACGACATCGATAGTCCACGCCTGCGCTTTTTCTTCAAAAAGCGCCTTGGTTTTAGGCCAAATAATTTGGAAAAAGTCTGAATTTCTATAATTCTCCAGATATTTTTCATCCTCCCAATAGCTGTAGGTAAAAAAAGTATTGGGTCGAGTTTTATCCTGCCATAGTTCAAGGTATGTGCAGCCGGCAAAATTACTGATGTAGGTTTTTATTTCCTGA
The DNA here is from genome assembly GCA_937894165.1 of uncultured Saprospiraceae bacterium. Taxonomy (GTDB): domain Bacteria; phylum Bacteroidota; class Bacteroidia; order Chitinophagales; family Saprospiraceae; genus CALCSX01. The sequence continues at coordinate 4,378 of CALCSX010000060.1, forward strand.
AAGAGTTGCACGAATTCCGGCACGCTCTCCTCACGAAATACCATCTTTACGATACGTTTTACCATATTATTTTATTTGCACTCTTATAAATACACCCTGAATCGATATAAAAGTAAGGGATTAGCATTTAAAAATGCTCTCTAATGCTTTATATTTTAATCCAATAGAATAATTAACCTGAAATTAAAGTGAAATTGAGGAACTTTAGAGACCCGTTTCACATTTTTTATCTATATTCATATTTGAAAAATAAATATTTTAATAATTTAAATAATTTACTTGAGCGAAATAATATTGACTATTGACGGAGTAGAACCATTAGATATTTTTGGTCAGAAGAACTCCAAAATTAATGTGTTAAAAGAAGCATATCCGGAGGTACAAATCAATACCAGAGGTAATACAATCAAAATTACCGGCCCTAAAAGTCAGACACAGGATGTTAAGGAAAAATTTGAGTTGATGGTGCGCACCCTGAAGGAATTTCAAGAGTTGACATTTCAGCATGTTGAGGACATCGTAGGAGGTTACAATCCTTTCTCAAATAAAATACCTGTTAAATCAGACGGAAATAACACCATCGTTCACTCTAAAAATGGCAAGCCCATCAAGGCTAAAACTGCTAATCAGAAGCAAATGGTGGTTCTTAGTGAGAAGAATGACATTCTCTTTGCAGTCGGTCCGGCCGGAACCGGTAAAACATACACTGCGGTGGCTTTGGCAGTGAGGGCTCTAAAAAACAAAGTGGTTCAAAAGATTATTTTGACCCGTCCGGCTGTAGAGGCCGGCGAAAGTCTCGGCTTCCTCCCCGGCGATCTAAAGGAAAAGGTTGATCCTTACCTTCGTCCCTTGTACGACGCTTTGGAGGATATGATTCCGGCTGATAAATTAGCATATTACATTACCAGCAGAGTTATTGAGGTGGCTCCTCTCGCATTTATGCGTGGAAGGACGCTTGACAATGCATTTATCATTCTGGATGAAGCGCAGAACACGACCAATATGCAAATGAAGATGTTTCTGACGCGACTTGGACCCAACGCCAAATGTATCGTGACAGGAGACATGACGCAAATTGACTTGCCTTACTCTCAAAAATCCGGTTTGAAATATGCTATCAACATTTTGAATCACCTGGAAGGAATAGGGACTGTCTATCTGAATGCTGACGACGTAGTGAGACACCGATTAGTGAAGGAAATCATCATCGCTTATTCCCAAAACGATGAAAAACTTAGAGGACAATACGAATATTACAAATCAAAAGATACAAAAGAAGAGGAATGAGTACATTTTCAGGAAAATATATCGGCAATTTAAGATCGGAAATAGAACATATTGCATCGGGCGAGAAAATTATGACTGACGCTCCCGTAGACAATCACGGATTAGGACAGACCTTCTCCCCTACTGATTTGCTCGCCACTTCACTGGGCGTTTGCATGGTAACGGTGATGGGAATAAAAGCAAATAGCATGGGAATTTCAATGGAAAATACCAGCTTCGAAATTGAAAAGGTGATGGCTGCTAATCCTCGCAGAGTGTCTAAGGTAGTGGTAAAAGTTAAATTGCCTGGCGATATCAAAGCCGAAGACAGAAAGATCTTGGAAGAGATCGGACTTAACTGCCCCGTCGCTAAAAGCTTGTCTGCCGACCTCGTTCAGGATATCAGCTTTGAATACAGTTAATTATTTTGAATGGATATCATAGAAATAAGTCACCATTCAAAAAATATTAAAGGAGAAGTTTTTCTAGAGGGGTCCAAGAGTATTTCCAACAGGCTGCTTATTATTCAGGCTTTGTCGGGCAATACCTCAACTAAAATCAATCATCTCAGCGCATCAAATGACACTATCGTTTTGCAGCGAATGCTCAATCAACCGGGGGATTTTATCGATGCAGAGGATTGCGGGACGGCTTTTAGATTTATGACGGCTTATTTGTGTTTGCAGCAGGGTGAGCAGGTTCTTAGTGGATCGGAACGGTTGAAGGAGAGGCCTATAGCGCCATTAGTAGACGCTCTGCGAGAGGCAGGCGCACAGATTGAATATCTAGAAAAGGAGGGATTTGCTCCCTTGCGTATTGGAAAAGGAAATTTTAAAGCACCGAACATTTTTACTATTACGGCGCATATTAGTTCTCAATTTATTTCAGCTTTGTGTCTTATTGGGCCGCGATTAGCGGGTGGATGCACCATCATTTTAAAGGGAAAGATGAGTAGTCTTCCCTATATAGAAATGACGTTAAATATCATGAGGGACTGCGGAGTTCAAGTCGATTTTGATCAGCAATCACAGATTATAAATATTAAGGAACAAGATTACATTTTACGGGTGGAATACCAAGTTGAGGCGGACTGGTCGGCGGCGGCATTTTATTATTCGATCGTCAATTGTGCTGAGATAGGATCGGAATTGTTTTTGCACGGATTGCGGCAGGACAGCAATCAAGGGGATGTGAAGATTGTTGAAATTGGGGAGTTTTTTGGCATCGAGACAGTTTATACTGAAGAAGGGATTAGGATTAGGAAGGTGAGGGCGGAAGCTCGATCAACCCTATTTTCTTTTGATTTTAGTCATTGTCCGGATTTAGCGCAGGCTGTTATGGTAATGTGCGCTGCGGCGGGTGTGAAGGGAGAGTTTAATGGATTAGAATCGTTGTATGTGAAGGAGACAAACAGAGTGGAGGCTATGAAGCAGGAGTTGGCTAAGTTTTCTATCGTCTTACAGGAGGATCGGGAGCGAGTGGGCTGTGCCAAACTTTCAGGAAAATTTCAATTTGATACCCCAATCAGGATTGAGACCTATCAAGATCATAGAATAGCTATGGCTTTCGCTCCTTTGGCTATGATTCATACATTAGAAATTTCTAATCCTGCTGTAGTCCGGAAATCGTATCCGGGTTTTTGGGAGGATTTGAAGGGTTTGGGGTTTGCAAATGGATTAAAAAGTACTTAAGGAATGAGAAAAATTGCCTTTAGTTGTAGAAAAAGCGATTTTTAAAAGTTAATATCAAAAGAAAAAAATAATAAATTAATTTATTAAAATTAAATTGTTATTAATAAATTTGGGAGAAAAAATTGCACCCTTAATTTCAATACGACATGTAATTGAGGATTCTAAATCACTTTAAATTCTCCAAAATGAAAGAAATTATCTTGATTATCATTTTTGTTCTATCGTGGTCAAGCACTTACTCCCAAACCATATTTATAGAATTTACAGACAAAAAATGGCACTCTCCTTTTGAAGGCTCCTACCAAGGATTAAGCTTGCTTTATGACATTAATGATAAGTGGTCAATAGGACCTAACTTTCATACGTACAACGAAGTATATTACTTTGAATATGCAGACTTATTTGCAAATCCTATAGATTTTAATCCCATTCATAATGCCTATCGAATTAGGGGAGGGAGAACGATAGTGGACTCTCCTGAATTCTACAGAGGATTGGGGGCTGATGGTTTAAAAAACAACATTTATTTTGCAACCAATGGATGGCAGGTCTTGGCTTTAGGACTTTCTGTTAATTACAAAATTATTAATAAAAACAAATGGCTGTGGTATGCTCGTGTGCTTCCCTCATTTCAAAGAGGACGATTTGAATATATTCAGACAGGCATAAACGGTTCGAGAATTCGGATTAATCCGGATGAGGAATACCATAGAGTATTTTATACAGAAAAGAATATCCGATTTGACTATTTCTTATCCATTCAGTTTGGTACCGGAGTGATGTACAATGTTTATGGCAATCTCTCGGTAGGAATTGATTTATCTACAAATGATACCTTTAATCATTTAGTAATTCCTGCCGCCACAATTTCATATAGTCTTAACTAAATAAAATAAAAAATGAAGAATTTTAACGATGTAAAAATGATGTCAATCTCCAAAATTCATCTGCTATCTCTAGGAATATTCTTACTATTCTTCACTCCAAGTCTCAAAAGTCAAGTACACTTTAATTTGAGCTTAGAAGGCAATTATTGGGAGCATACAGACCTGTTTGGAGGCCAGTTAGCGGCAGGTTTTGATTATCGCTTTGGGGAAAGGTGGGGGATTAGAGCAAGTTATGGTATAGGCTATGGGGAAGCTAAAAGACTAAAAAACAAATTTACCGAGTCCAAATATCTTGATCCGGAAAAGTATATAAATCATCAAAATGGTAAAGACGCCCCTTTTCTTGATACCAATCAGAGTAGTGACCATGCGCGTCAGCATCAAATAGATCTTGCAGTTTTTGTGCGACTCTTCAAAATAAATCCTAAGATGGACCTCAACTTGCAAGCAGGAGGATTCTATTCAAGGATTCACCATTATTATATCATTGATTATTTTGGACCGGTTGATTTTCAATTTATTACGGAAGATAATGGAGAACTCGATCTTCTTATCATCTCCGACCAAAGGTTTTATACTGTAGGCATGAGGGCTGAACTTAATCTGGAAATAGAAATAAAAAAGGGGATTGTATCACCCTATATAGCTTTGGGATTAGGGCCGAATTACACTAATTTTGGAACTGTTGGTGTGAGGTATGCCGGATTATTAAAGAAGGAGTAATAGTTACTGCTGCAAGAAAACTTCAAATACTCGAAAATGTTGTCTTTGGAGTTTTCTTATTAGCGAATTAAATTAATTCCCCTTCAAAATCTTCACCTCCACCCGCTGGTTCTTCTTTCGGCCTTCCTTGGTGGAATTATCGGCTATAGGTGTTGATTTTCCGTAGCCTTTGAACCTGATTCTCTGGGGTTCAATACCTTTTTTGATCAAGTATTCAGCTACAGATTTAGCTCTGCTCTCAGATATTCTTTGACAATAATCTTCCTTGGGCAGACTATTGGTGTGCCCGCCCACCTCTACAATAACTTTTGGATTCTCTTTTAGAAATTGGAAAACCTTATCCAGACTCTGATGGTTTATAGGATCCACATTCACCGAATCCGCCTTAAAGTATAGGTTGTCCATCCGAATTATCTGTCCGGATTCCACCTTTTTCCCTTTCAATTCGCTGACATCAGCATAGACAGTATTCGTGTTAGTTTCTTTTACGGAGGGAGTCAATTTAGTTCTGTCATCCTTCGGTTTTGGATTATCTTTTTTCTCAACACTAGCTACTTTTGCCTTACCGGAATTATTTTTTTGAATTGGCTTGTCTAAATTTTCTACGATGTCCATCGGAACTTCCTTTGGAATAATTCTGGCATTACAATCGATAGGAATCAGATCCGAGAGATCATCCACCAAAATATTTCCATTGTATTCCATCAGAACCGGTGTTTTATAAAATGCTTCCAGAATGATAAAGCGATAAGGTCGGCTGGCGCGCACTTTAAAGTTATATCTCATCCAATCCGTATTATCCACCTCTGCACTTTCACCCAATAGCTCCTCCCCTTTGCAAGGTATATTGGATCCCCAGACCCGCAGTACCACAGGTGTGGTAAACGAATAGGTATTCAACTGATCCATTCTGGTGGGACTAAGATACTCCTCAGACATACACATGACAGCTGAAAATTCATAGCATTGATTGACAGCCAAGCGAAATTCTAGAGGCTGGCCCACAGATTCCCAAGTGGCGTCATTTCTGGTTACCATCCCCAGGTAAGTATTTCCATGATATGCTTTTTTAGAAACACCCCAGGCTCCGGCCGGATGTGTATCGGGAGGTGACTGTTCAGCGGGTCCGCAGTCGATCCAACCCGGAGGCTGAGCACTGTGACGAGGCGGGCCTTCGAAGGACGGATTTATCAATCTTATAGTATCCTGACTAAAGATAGTAGGGGACAATAATAGAAAACTAATAAATGGTGCTAAGTTCACGGAAATCTTCATCCTCAATTTTACTGATAGTT
>CALCSX010000061.1 GCA_937894165.1 uncultured Saprospiraceae bacterium
AGTAAGAAATATGAAACCAATGCAAAAGAGTACAGTAAAAATTATCAAGAAGGTATTAATCGTATGCTTGTCCATTTTTTTGGTGCTAACAGCAGTCCTTGCGGTGCATATCTATCAAGTGACCAGACCTAAGGTTGAATTTAACAATTCAAATTTAGAGATGGCGAGAATAGATTTTAGCTCACCGATAGATAGCATTACTGCTAAACAGGTAAAATCCCAGACATTAAAAATAGGTGGAGTCAAGCATGCCTACTTCAACATTCCTGATGGAATATTGGTCTATGGATTCAATTCTGACCTTACCAACGGGCAGGAAGTTTTCGAGAAAATAATGTAACAATCCCAATTGGAAGGTGAAAGATATATTGTTAGTGAGGAGCAATTAGCCTCATCTTGCCCTGTAATTAATAAATCCTCGCTCACCTATAAGATTGGGAATGCCTTTGAAAAGTTATTTGTATCCTTTAATTAAAATAAAAAAATCAATATGAAAAAGTTATTAAAATTCACATGTATAGGTCTACTGGGGCTTGGTCTTTCATTTACTTCTTGTGGAGATAAAGAAGAGCCGGATCCGATGGAACCAGACACAACATTGTATGGGAAATTGGGTGGTGAGACGATGGTGGCAGATCCGACAGCGCCGGGAACAATGATTGAGCAAGGAAGATTGAATCTTAGAGCAGTGGTAGACTCCACGATATTTGTAATCGCTGGAACACCTGATTTAAGTGTCTATTTTGCGCCATTATTGCAAGAAGTAGGTGCAGGAAATCTTTCTAACATCGCAGTTTTGAGCAAAGATTTGGTAGATTTCTTCTGTGTTGCTACAGGTGCTGAGAATTTTGAATATACCGGATTAAATATGGTCGATGCACACGACCCGGCGACAAACCCAAGGATGGGAGCAAAATCTGACGACAAAGGATTCGATGATTTTATAGGAGCAGTAGTAGTAGGTGCGCAACAAAATGACGTGCCGAATGATTTGATTGGTGAAGTGGGTGCATTAATAGAGACACTGAGAGGTGCTGTTGTGCAGCAGTAAATATATAATATACCAATTGATTGGTAAAAGGAGCATGTAAGCTAGATTACCCCCCTTCTAGTTTATAGTGTATTGATTCCAATAGCATTGCCGGACATAAGTGTTCGGCGATGTTTTTTTATTTAGACTGTGTAAGAAAAGTCAAGTTAGTTTAAAAAATCCAATTCCGGATGACTCAATTTAGGTACGAAATTGTTTTCATTTTAAACAATTAGTAAAATTTTGGATTAAGAGAATGTTGCTCATGGAAATTTTGTGAAAAAAATAAAGAAACAAATAAAAATAAAATTATATTTTTATCTTTACTACGAAACAAAATATAACAAATGAAAAATTACTTTACGCTTTTACTCCTGGTAGGAGTACTTTTTATGACTTCATGTAGTAAGGATGAAAAGGATGAAGTTCCGGAAAATGATGTCATCTCCTTTACTATCAATGGTCCGGGACTCACAAATTATGAATTTGAAACCACAGGTATATTGGGAAATATATTTGGCATTTCATATGAATTGAGTGATGTAATCACAGTAAATTCATTAACCCAGACTTCTGACAAGATAGCCGGTGTAAGTTTTAATTCTGATTCACCGGGGATGTATACTATCACCGACGACTTCACTTACACGCAGGGAGGAGCAAACTTAGCAAATGTAAATGCTGATTTCACTCACAACGGAATTGAATATCAGATTTTCTCAAAGAGTGGAACTTTAAACGTTAGCAATGTTAGTATTACCCCAATTTCAGGTGGTAATGGCGCCGGCAATGCTAGTGGTCACGGTACTTTCTCAGGAACTTTTGTGACATTTGATGATACAGGAGAAGAGGCTGATACCTATCAGGTTACTAACGGCGTGTTTAAATTTTCAAAAGGAATGTAAATGAATATTAACTCAATATTCTAATGTTCGAGAAAGCAAAAGTTGACAGCTTTTGCTTTCTCTTTTTATAGTCTATAAATCATCGCATTGATATTCATTCCTGCTCCCACGGAAGCAAAAATAACCACATCGCCGGCCTCAACACTTTGATTCTCTATTTCTCCTTTTAATACCAGATCGAATAAGGTAGGTACTGTCGCAACGCTACTATTGCCAAGCTTATGAATACTCATAGGCATAATATGCTCCGGTGGTAATCTATCATATAATTTAAAGAATCGATGGATGATGGCTTCGTCCATTTTTTCATTTGCCTGATGAATGAAAACTTTTTTAACTTCTTCAATAGGTATGCCACTGGATTCCAAACAGTCCTTCATCGCCATAGGAACAGTATTTAAAGCAAATTCGTATATCTTTCTGCCAAGCATTTTTATATACCTTACATCCGGATCATGACTTTTATCATTGGAATTCCCATAAAATAAAAAATGTACTTCGTCAAAAGTATAGGTAGCTGAACTGTGAGCGATTATTCCCGAATCGTCATTGCTCTTTTCGAGAATGCATGCTCCTGCTCCATCTGAATAAATCATCGAATCTCTATCATGGGGATCAATGACTCTTGATAAAGTTTCTGCCCCTATAATTAGACATTTGCTTGCAATTCCGGCCTTGATAAATGCATTCGCATGGATCACGCCTTCCAGCCATCCCGGACAACCGAATAAGAGATCATAAGCCACACACTTGGGATTTTTTATGCGAAGCGCATTTTTAACTCTGGCTGCCAGAGATGGGACAGCATCAGACTGAATAGCTTTGCTCTTTAAATTCCCAAAATTATGTGCAAAAACAATGTAGTCGATCTGCTCAATGTCAACACCTGAATCTTCAATAGCCTTGAGGGCAGCGAGGGTACCCATTTCGGAAGTGGTAAGCTCTTCATCCGCATATCTTCTTTCAACGATTCCCGTGATATTTCGGAATTTGGAAATTATATCTTCATTGAGATATTTTAGTTCCCCCCCTTCCGAATCTAAAAACCGATGATTTAAAAAATCCTCATTGGTGATTATATTAGTCGGGATGTAGGAACCCATTCCTGTAATTTTTGATCGCATTATAAAAAATTTAGAATGGTGAAATTTATTACAAACTCAAAAAGAAATCTTTAATTCCTAAAATAATATTGTACCAACAGTATAAAACAGGCGACAATATCTCAAATAATTGAAAAACCTCTTAGTTATTCAAATAAATTTTTTCAAAAATTGTAAAGTATAAATAAAATAACACTACTATTTCTGCAATTTCTCTATTTTTCGTAATATTAATTCTGCTTCAGCTATTTTCTGATCAGATTCTTTCCTATTAATAATTGACAAGCGATGTGCTTCCGACATCAATTTTTGATACTCCTTTTGCAATAAAGCTATAGGATCTTTCTTCTTGAAAAAACTAAACATAACTTTTTTATAGAAACAGTTTCATTGTCTATAAGTTCTTTCTATTGTCCCAACATTTCTTGAATAGCTCTCTCCAATTGGAGGTCTCCCCCTTTTGATAGCGATTCATAATCATTCCAAACCTCGATATCCGGATCTAACTGTTGGTTTTCCAGGTAATTACCATTTATATCCTTAATCCCTAACTGTGGAATTCCAAAATAAATCGTAGGATCAATTTGAGTTTCCCACCAAACAGCTGTACCAGTTCCCGGAACGGGCATTCCTATCACTTTTCCTATCCCCAAGGTTTGATATACATATGGAAACATATGCGCATCAGAGTAATTGCTCTCGCTCACAAGTACGCAGGAGGGCTTTGTCCATTTACTTATCGGGTCTCCACCTAATATCTCATTTCCTCTTGGACTAAAAGTCAAATACTGTTTTCCTGATAAGAAGGTAGCCAAATCATCATGCAACCAACCGCCTCCATTGAATCTGGTATCCACTATCAAGGCCTTTTTATCATGATATCGACCCAGCACCTCAGAATAAACCTCTCTGAAACTGTTCGAATTCATTCCGGAAACATGCACATATCCAAGTTGACCATTGCTCAGACTGTCCACGATAGCTCTCCTCTGCTTGACCCATCTTTCATATAGCAACCTATTCTCTTGACCCATTGAAATAGGCCGAACTACTTCCTCCCACCGCTTATTTTTACCGGGCTGATATAGAGAAAGCAGAACTAATTTATCCACCTTCCTATTCAAAAGTTGATAGTAATTGGTAGTGGAATCGATTTCTATCCCATCTATTTTCTCAATTATTACTCCTTCGGCAATTTCAGTGCCGTCTTTCAAAACCGGACTTTTATCAATCACTTCGCTTATTTTAAGACCCTTCCCTTCATGATTTTCGTCAAAAAACAAGCCAAGGGTAGCTGTCATGTCACCGTTAGGATCATTTTTTCTGTATCCCGATCCGGTGTGCGAAGCATTGGCTTCTCCCAGCATTTCACTCAACATTTCCGTGAAATCCCAATTGTTATTGATGTAAGGTAGGAATTTAGCATATTCAGCTTTATAGAAATCCCAATCTATACCATGAATATCTTCAATGTAAAATTTATCACGGAATTGTCTCCATGCATGTTCAAAAATATATTCACGCTCCTCCATCGGCTTCCATTCCATCTCTGAATTGAAACCAATAGTCTTTACTTCTCCTTTATCTGTGCTGATTTTCAAAATCTGCCCGCTTGCCAATAAATAAATATTCTTCCCCTCCTTGTCCAAATGCAATTCTCCTCCCCCTTTGCTCAACTTCGCGAGTAGTTTTGTTTCCTTATCATAAATTTTTTGCACCCATAGATCGTAACCTTTCTCGAAATTGGCCAAATAAAATAAAGTCTCTCCATCTTTAGACATCACAGCATCCGCCATATTGGAACTATGTACCGATAAACGTTCTACTCTATCCTCAATTCCTTCCAGATTAATGACTATAGGATCAACTTTTTCCTCGTCTTTTGATTTCTTCTTTTTCTTGTCTTTAGAATCATCCTCTTCCTCTGACTTGGCTTTTTCCTCTGTCTCTTTTAGGATCTCTTTATAAATATCCAATTCTTCTTTTCTCAGCTTAAATTTGTCATGTGATGCTTTATTTAAAAACATGGCATAAGCATCATACTGTGAACCCCAAGAGCCATGAGATCTGAACCCGTTTCTATCTGTAAACCATATCAACATATCGCCTTTGCCGGTCCATTTAGGTATGTTGTCAGAGTAGCCACTTTTGGTAAGATTTACTATACTTGACTTGCCGTCAGATGCTATCAAACCGACCTCAGTCATCATCGATCCCGAGCCCTGATAATGCACTAAAAACCATTTTCCGTCAGGCGACCAATCATAATACTGATCGCCGTCGCTGTAGCTAAAATTGAATTTTTCATCCATGATAAGACGCGTCTCCTTAGATTTCTTGTTCAGTACTTTTAAGTTGACTCGTGTTTCCAAAAATGCTACTTCTTTGCCATCAGGAGAATATTTAGGTTGAAAAGAATCCTTGTCTGTTTTGACTAAAATATCCTCTTTCAATGTAGTTGACATATGGAAATACTTCTCCTCTTCTCTTGTCAAGCTCACCTCATAAATTCCCCAAACGCCATCGCGCTCAGATGCGAAGAGGATGGATTTGCCGTCAGGGCTGAAACTTATATTCCTCTCCTCCTCAGGTGTATTGGTAATTCTTTTAGTAGTAGAATGATCGATGGAGGTAACAAATATTTCACCACGATAAACAAATGCTACCTCTTTCTCATTGGGAGATAGTGCCATTTCTGTCGCTCCGGAACTTACACTGACTATCTCTGTAGCCATTTCAACATTGTCTTTAAAGATTTGTATAGCTAATTTCATTGGCTCCTCTCCTTCCTTAAATGTATACAAATCACCATCCCATGAAAAACACATTAATCCACCATCACTTATACTAAGAAATCGAACCGGGTGATTTTCAAAAAATGTCATCTCTACAGGTGCTCGCCCGTCTTGAAATCCTTTCCAAATGTTAAACGCACCATTTGCCTCACTTAGATAATAAAAAGAATTGTCACTTCCCCAGACCGGACTTCTATCTTCCCCTTCAAAGTTGCTCACCTTCGTATGTTTTCCTGAAGCCACATTATAAATGAAAATATCCCTTGTAACTGAAGAAGTATGCCTTTTTCTCCATTGATTTTCATAACCTTTCACATCCTCATAAATTAAATTCTCACCGGAAGCATCAAATTTGGCATTTACGGCAGGAGTAGTGAGTAATTGATTTTCCCTACCACCATTAACACTCACTTTATATAATTCTGACATCACTCCTGAAGGAAAAACAGACGCCACTTGAGAATTTCTTCTTGAAGAAGTATACAAAACTTCCGCTCCTTCATTAGTAAAACAGGAAGGATAGTCATTTGAAGAATGAAAAGTCAATCTTGTTGCCTGTCCGCCATCAATTGACATTGTGAAAACGTCGAAATTGCCATGTCTGTCAGAAGCAAAAGCTATTTTCTTTCCGTCCTTAGAGATTACCGGCATAAAATCGTATGCCGAATGAGTGGTCAATTGAATAGCTCGACCTCCATCTGCACTCACTTTAAAAAGATCTCCTTGATATGAAAAAACGATATTTTGGCCATCCTGTGAAATCGCAGGATACCTCAACCATTTTGCATCTTGCGCATTTACCTGCAGGAAATAAAACAAAGTGAAAGCTAATAAGAGTATGAATTTTTTCATTGAAAATCAATTAATTTTGAGAAAGGATTTCTGATACCAGTCCAAAAATAAAGATTTTCCAATATTTTACCCTATTAACGAACAACTAATTTGACCAATTGGGATGCACCCTTTGAAGATTCTATTCTCAGAACATAAAGTCCGGAAGAAATTCCTTTCAAGTCCATGTTATTTCCGATCAAATCTTGTTCCAGGATTTTATTTCCGGTCATTGAGATAAGAGTAGCTTTCATTCCCGTTTCAGTTTTGGAAAAGAAAATCTCCGATGATGTTGGATTAGGAAAAACATGGATATTCAATGGTTGAATATCTTGGGGGACTGAACTTGTGGTAATCTCCTTATATTGATCGAAAAATATAGCTGCATAAACGTTGGCAGGGGTGGCACACTGACCATGGTTGAAGTTAGAATTAACATCAACACTCTCTAAATCAAGTGCACCATTCGCATTCAGTAAAGAATCGGCCAAAGTACTATTTCTAAATGGAACCTGATCATCTGCCATACAATACACTAATCGCGTAGGTGCTTGTGGTGTCCAATCTAATAAATCATTATCTCTTAATGCCACATTCAAAGGATGTTCCGGCTCTTCCAATAAAATGGTGATAATACTGTCATGTAAAATACGTTTCGCTATAACTCCACCGGTTTGAGACTGCAATTTCTGAATCAGTAAAGAATTTAATTGAGTCAAATTAATTTCTTCATTATAAAATCGCTCAATATCTGTCGCATAAGGTTCCTTAAAAGTAGCACTTATCGGATCATCAAAAATACCATAAACATAATTATAACTGAGCAGTGTGTTAGGCACATATGCCGGATAAAAATAAGGAGAATCGCTCAATATTTGATCTTTCATCACCTCAGAAATGCTGTAGGGGCCGGAAAGAGGTGCACTTGCTGTCACGTCAAGTCCCAAACCCGGATTTGCCTCTATTGCTCTTTGCAATGCCATAGCAGCGTGTCCCCCCTGAGAATATCCACTTATAAACAGTTGATCATTTATAAAAATTTCATTTTCCTCCGCATATTTTTTCACTGCAAGAATCATATCTATCCCCGCAGAAGCTTCCGAATCAGCATGAACATAAGGATGAAAGCCACGCGATGTGCCCAATCCCAAAAAATCCGGTGCCACGACAACATAACCTATACTTGAGAAGACCTCGCCCAGCTGAAATCCTCCTTGAAGATTAGATGGGACATCATTCCTGGAAGCGACTGTACCGTGCTGATAACATAACATTGGATAAGCAAAATCACCTTCTCGAATTGGAATAATCAACAGTCCAGAGGCTGTATCCCTTTCTCCGAATACATCATCGGTAGAATAGGTAATTGCATACAGCTCTACCCCATTCTGAGCTATCGAGCCATATTCAGCATAATCATCATTGAGCTGAGCCAAAGTTCTCGTTCTTTTAAGCTCAATACTAATTACTTCCTGAGCGCTTGTTTCACTAAGAATAAAGAACGATAATATTGTAAATATTGCCAATTGTATTCGTGTGATATTCATAGTATTTTTTCTTAAAATTAACGTTTTAGAAGACATTTCATTAAAATAAACAAATAAAATGAAAAAAATATTTTTCTTTCAAACTATTTCTCAATACCTTGCGTTATCATCGTAATATTGCAATATAACAATTATGGGACTTACAAAAACAGATTTATTCTCAGACACACAGAACGAGATCGCTTCCTTAGCCAAAGCGCTATCACACCCTGCCCGCGTCGCCATTTTAGAATACCTACTTCAGGCCAAAGTATGTATTAACGGCGATTTGGTTCAGGAATTGGGGCTGGCGCAAGCGACGATTAGTCAGCATCTGAAAGAACTAAAAAATATTGGTATCATTCAAGGAACGATTGAAGGTGTTTCGGTTTGCTATTGTCTGGAGCCGAATAAATGGAAGGAGATCCAGGAATTATTTGATCATTTTTTCAACAGATATTCTCTCATGGATGAAGGAGATTGCTGTTGAAAAAGCTTTTTTTAACATTTCAAAAAATATAAATAATGAAAAATACAGACCAAGATTTAAAGGAAATAGTGAAATCAAAATACAGTGAAATAGCCTTACAGGACAAAAATCTCAATGCTGCATCTTGTTGCGGGGCGACGAACAGTTCCGAGGAATTATATAATATAATGACAGATGATTACAGTGATTTGAAAGGCTACAATCCTGATGCCGACCTCGGGCTTGGCTGTGGGCTCCCCACGGCTTTTGCGCAAATAAAGCCTGGCGATGTAGTAATTGATCTTGGCTCCGGGGCGGGAAATGATTGTTTCGTGGCACGCCATGAGACAGGTTCTGAGGGAAAGGTTATAGGAATTGATTTCACTCCTGCCATGATAAATAAAGCGAGGCAAAATGCTGAGAAATTAGGTTTTCACAATGTCGAATTTCGAGAAGGAGATATAGATGATATGCCTGTCTCTGATAATATCGCAGACGTAGTAGTAAGCAATTGCGTTCTGAATTTAGTTCCGGACAAGCAAAAAGTTATCAAGGAAATTTTCAGAGTATTAAAACCGGGCGGACATTTCAGTATTTCTGATATTGTACTTGAAGGCCAATTGCCGTCAGAGCTTCAACAAGCAGCAGAGATGTATGCGGGCTGTGTTGCCGGAGCGCTACAGAAGGAGGAATATCTTAATTTTATTCAACTTCAGGGCTTTGAAAATATGACTATTCAAAAGGAGAAAATTATTGATCTTCCCAATGACATTTTAGTCAAATATTTAGATGCCGAAGCCTTGAAAAACTATAGAAACAGTTCCATTGGAATTTTTAGTATCACTGTTTTTGCTACAAAGCCGGGAGGGAATGCAGTAAAACCGAAAATAATTTTGAAGCAATTGCAAGAAAATGCTAATTGCTGCGAACCGGGAGCTAATTGTTGTTAAAAAAATTCGGGGAATATGGTTAAATGATTTTTTCGCCATATTCCCTTTTAAATCCAAATCAACATGTACGCTGATCTACAAAAATTTATTAGTTCCGCTTTGGAAATTGGGAAGGACATCTCACCAAAGCGTCAACAAGACCTTCAAGAATTAGCAGCTTTGATTACTGAAAAGATTCGCAAAAAAGAATCAGTAAGTCTTATATTCATTTGCACTCACAATAGTAGAAGAAGCCATTTATGTCAGATTTGGGCTACCGTGGCAGCTCATTTTTTCGATTTTCAGGATAAAATACATTCATTTTCAGGAGGTACAGAAGTCACTGCGCTTAATCCGCGTATTATCAACTCATTGAAACGAAGTGGATTAATAATTGAAAGCACCGAAGGAAAAAATCCCCAACATTTGATCTTTTTCAATGAAAACCGACCACCCATAAAGTGCTTTTCCAAAATATTCAATGATCCCATCAATCCTCAAAAGGATTTTATCGCCATCATGAATTGTACAGAAGCGGAAGAAGCTTGCCCAATTGTCCCGGGAGCCGCGACACGCATTTCGCTACCCTATGCTGACCCCAAAATATCAGATGACACACCTTCCGAATCCGCCACTTATGATGAGCGAGCCACGCAAATAGCATTTGAAATGTTTTTCCTTTTTAGTCATGTCCGAATGATTCTTTCCGGGAAATAGCCTTTTATGAATGCTCAAATAATATTTACTTCGATAAAAATCAATATCAATAAATTCCTTGTTAACTTTAGCACTGCTAAATTTACAG